>NZ_JAFCMD010000039.1:0-47900 GCF_018130105.1 Bradyrhizobium sp. AUGA SZCCT0160 | reverse complement strand
ATGTCGCCGGCGCGGCTATCGAGCGAGGCGGCGGTGAAATAGTTGGTCGGATTGTCGAGCGCCGTGTTGACCTTCTTACCGGTCGAGAGGCGGGACTGCGTGGTTGCGAGAAGATCAGCAGTCGACTGCAGCGAGAGAAGGTTCTGGCGAACCGAGGCCGAAAGAACAATACCGGACATGTTTCATACCTTTCTGGTGTGAAATTAAAACGAGCCACTATCCCGACCTCTCGATCGGGCGACGGCTCACTCTGAAACCAAGTCTCTAAGAAAAAATGAATCCGATCGAACAAGCGGCACATATGGAGGGTGAATTTCGAATTAATGGCCGTCCAGGGCTTCGTTCCCGTGTTCCTACGGGTCGCGCTCCGCCGCGCCGCGTAACGTAGGCACCAACAGCCCATTTACGATTGGTTAACCATCCTCAGAAAGGATGCCGAATCTGCCGGCGGGCACCCAGAACTCGCGCAACAAGCGTCAATGGAGAACAGGCATGGCCTTGAAAGTCGAGCTGAAGCCGCACGAACGAATCATCATCGGCGCTTGCGTGGTCACCAATACCGACCAGCGCGCAAGGCTCTTGATCGACGGCGACAGGATTCCGATCCTGCGCGAAAAAGATATCCTGACCCCCGAGAGTGCCGACACCCCGGCGAAGCTGATCTACCTCGCGGTGCAGCTGATGTACCTGTCGCCGGACCCGATGGCCCACCACCCGACTTATTTCAGCCTGGTACGCGATATCCTGACCGCGATGCCGAGCGCATGGCCCTTCATCGAAGGGATCAACAACTACATCCTGAACGGCGACCTCTATCACGCGCTAAAGGAGGCGAAGAAACTGATCGCCCATGAGGAGCAGATTCTCGAAAGCGCGCGAAAGCTGCAGAACGAGCCCGACCTCAAGTCCGCCTGAACAATCGCAATGGCGTCAGACGAAAAAGGCCTCCGCAAGGAGGCCTTTTTGCTTGGGTTGCAAGCCTTCCGATCAGATCGGCAGGAACTTGGTCAGCGTGGTCTGGTAGAGCATCGAGGTGGTTTGATACGACGCCTGCAGGTTGGTTTGCAGCGCCAGAATCTTGGTCGCAACCTCGTCCGCATTGATCCCCTCGATCGAGTCGAGCATCGTCTGCGCCATTCCCTTGAGTTGAGTTTGACGATCGGTCGCGCCCTTGATCGCGGTCTGTGCGCCGGCGATTTCCGCCTGCATATCCTGGATCGACTGCTGCCCATTCTGCGGCGCCAGGTTTGCCGAGATGCGCTGTTGCAGCGCGTTGATCTGTGCTTTCGAATTCGGGTTGTTGGCGTTGGTCGTGACCGCGGCATACACCGCAATATTCTGCAGCTGATAGCGCAGCGCCTCCTCGTTGGCGCGTGCGCCGTATTGCACCGTGACGGCCTGGTCGACGCGCGCGATCGCGGTGCCGCGCGCGGAATCGGCGCCGACTTCACCGGTGTACCACGACACCGTGTTGGCCGGAGTGCCACCGATCAGGTTCGTAGCGGTGGCGAACGGCGGACCGTTGACGCGCAACGGCGCAGGCGTAGCCGTTGCCGGAGCATTGAAGCCAAGCGCCGCAAATGCCGCCGTGTTCGAGCTGCTGATCGAGAGATTCTCGTTGTCGGCTCCATGCAACGCAATCGCTCCGCCGTTGACGGTCGAAGGCGTCGTGGCACCGGAAATCGAATCGACCTTCGCCAGCAGCGCCTGAACGCTGTCGGTGACGTTGAGCTGGTTGCCGGTCGCGCCGGAGGCAACGAACGTGATCGGCGTCCCGTTGACGGTGATGGTGTCGCCCGCCGCGAAGCTCGCGGCCAGCGAATCCGTTCCCGCCGCGCCGTACAATAACGTGGCGCCGGTGATCGGCGCCGGGACCGCCGCCTGGTTGTTGACGGCGCTTCCCGTGATCGTGGCCGACGGATTAAAGAAATTATCCGATGCGGCGATCGCCGATGCCGCAACCAGCGCCGTATCGCCGAGCGTCTGGATCGACGATGTCAGCGCAGCCTGCAGGTTCGCGGTCGTCGCGACGGTGTCGACGCCGATCAGGAACGAACCAGCCGGCGCCGGGCTCGTCGTGGTCGCGGTCAGCGAGATCGTCTCGCTGGTGCCGTCTGGCAGATTGAAGTTGAACGAAATCTTGTCGCCGTTATTCGGATTGACGGCGCCGAGATCGATCGTTGCAGACGGCGGCGCGCCGGCCGGCTGCGTCACGGTCGCACCGGTGAGCGACGAGGTGATGGCGCCGAGCTTCAACCCGAACGACGAACCGTCCTCGCCAAGGCTGGTGACGGTCGTGGTCGCCGGCGGCGACGAGACGGTGAGATGCGCCATGTTGCCGACGCCCTGATCCGCCTGCCGGCGTTCGCTAATCAATTGCGTCAACCCGGCCTGCGTTCCCGTGCCGGCGAGCATCACCTCGGCCGGCACCGTCGCAGCCTTGTCAGTGGTGCGCCCCGAAAACAGATAGCGGTCGCCCGACTGACTGTTGAGCAGCGAGACCGCGTTGGAGAACGCCGCCTGCGCCGTGATCTGCCCGGAGGTCTGGCCGTTATTGTTGAGCACGATGGTGGACGAGCTCGCCGCGCTTTTGACCGACGTGCCGATGTTGGTCATGCCCTGCAGCGCCAGGTTGAGAACGCCGATTCTCGTATTGACGTTGGTCGCGGTGTTCGCGAACGCATTGATGCTGCTGACCTGCGCGCGCAGGCTGAGCGCAAATCCGCGATCGGCGCCCTGCCCGGCATAGGTCGTCGAGACCTTGCCGCTCGCAAGCTGCTGCGTCAGCTCATTGAGCTGATTGCGGAGCCCGATGATCGAGGTCCCGATATAGGATGTCCTGCCACTAACGCCATCGATAGACATCAAATCCTCACATGGACTGGATCAGCGTGTCGTACATCTGCTTGATCGAAGACATCACGCGTGCGTTGGCCGAATAGGCATTCTGCAGCGCCAGCAGATGCGCCATTTCGTCGTCGATATTGACGCCCGAAGTCGCGCTCACCTTGTTCTGCAGGGTGTTCAGCACGACGTTCTGGCCGTCCGCCAGTTGCTTGGCGGCGTTTGCCGCCTCGCCCTGCTGGCTGATGAACTGCCTGGCGAAGTTGGTGAGCGTGCCGGTGAACGGCGCCCCCGTGGTGCCGATGCCGGTCGCCGGCGAGTAGCGATAGGACCCCGACGACAATTGCGTAAGAATGAAGTCTGAACGCGCGGTATCACCGGCGGCAGTCAGCGGATTGGTGGAATAGACGATGGTGCGCGAGGGATCGCCGAGCAACGCGGTATTGACGCTGATGCGGGCGGCCAATCCGATCTGCTGCGAGCCGTTGGCGGTGATCGCGCCGCCGTAAGGCGCGCCATTGTCGGTGAACAACGGCAGCTGTACGTTACCGCTGGTGAGCGACGTCATGGTCGTGGTGACCGACGCAGCGGTAACGTCCGAACGGTTCGGCGCGCCGTCGTCCAGCACCCGCAACACCGACCCCGATGGATTTGAGAACTGAAGGTCGGCGGTCGATCCAAGCGCGGCGTTGAGCTGGGAAATGACCGAGCCCATGCCGGCGGAGAAATCGACGCCAAGAACCTCATCGTTCGGATCGAGCGTTGCAGCGTTGGTCAGCGGCAACACGCCCGGATCATCGACGCGCATGATCGAAAGATTGTGCGTGACGCCGGTGATGTTGTTCTTGTAGGTGACGTGAATGACGTTGCCGGACTGCAGCCCGGCCAGGTCGAGATCGAAGCCGGCCTGCGGCGCGACCGATCCGGGAGCGGCGGTGCCGGCCGTGGTCTTGTCCGACAGCGCGCTCGACATCGACGCCGCGAACTGATCGATCTGCGCCTGTGCCTGCACCAGCGTCTTGTCGCGCAGTTCGAGATAGGCCGCGATCTTGCCGGAGCGGATCGAATTGGTCGACACCATGTCGTAACTGCCGCCATGCGGAAAGTTGATGGTGATGGTGCCGACGTTGTTCTTCGTTGGATCGGTACTGTACAGCGTGTTGGGCGTCATCGTGCCCTGCGGATTGAAGCTCAGCTGCGACGCCTCGGTGCCGACCAGCTGCACGCCGGAATTGGTGAATATCGTCACCTGATTGAGATTGTTGGTGACCGTCCTGATATCGATCAGCTGCGACAGCTGATCGATATACTGATCGCGCTGATCGAGCAGCGAGGCCGTCGAAGCGTCGGTCTGGCCGTTATTCTGCAGCTGGACGTTGATCGCCGCGATCCGGGCCATGGCGTTGTTCGCGGTGATCACGGAGTCGTTGATCCCGTTCTCGGCGTTGGCACGGAGGTTCTGAATGCCTTGCGTCGTCGAATTGAGCTGCTGCGCCATCGCCTGCGCCGCGGCGACCGCGCCGATACGCGCCGACTGCGAGTCCGGGCTGGTCGACAGGTTCTGCATCGCCGTCAACAGGGTGTTGAACGCGTTCTCGATGGTGCCGCTTTCGTCCGGATTGCCATAGACGTTCTGCAGATTGGCGAGATAGGTCGAGCGGATAGTGGAGTAAGACGCGCCGGAGTTCTCGGTACGCAATTGGGTCTGCAGATACTGATCGAGCTGCCGGTTGACGCCGTTGATGAGGACGCTCGATCCGAACTCCCCGGTCGTCCCCGCGACCTGGTTGAGCGTCTTCTTGACGTAACCCGGCGTCTCCGCGTTGGCGACATTCGACGAGACCAGCGCGAGCGAGGCCTGCGTCGCGCGCAGGCCGGACATCGCGGTAGAGAGAGCTTGACTCAAACCCATGACTAAATGCCCATCTCAAATCGTATCAAGGACGACCGCGTCGGAATTATCGCAGCACGTTCAGCAGATCCTGCACCATCGTGTTGGAAGTGGTGATGACTTTGGTGTTGGCCGAATAGGCCTGCTGGGTCACGATCAGCTTGGTGAACTCGTCGGCGATGTCGGTGTTGGATCCTTCCAGCGACGAACCGACGATGGTTCCGGCCTTGCCGTACAATGCGCCACCGGATTCGTCAGTCACCTCGAAGGCGCCGCCGTTGACGCGTTTGAGGAAGTTGGTGCCGTTGAAGGTCGCGACCGAGATTTCGGCGAGATCGAGGTTTCGACCGTTGGAATAGTTGCCGACGATGCGGCCGTTGGTGCTGACACCGACCGACTGCAACTGGCCGGCCGGAAAACCGTCCTGCTGGATCTGGTTGACCTGAACGTTGCCGTTGGCATCGGCGAACTGGGTCACGCCGCCGGTGCCGAAGTTGATAACGGGGCTGCCCAGCGAAACACCGTTCACAACGGCGTTCGTGAGCGTGATGGAAGGAATCGCGGGCGACATCTGGCCGGAGGCGGAGAAAGTGAAATTGGTGTTGACGTTCTGCCAGGCGACCTGCGTGCCAGTCGCATTGGCGTTGACCTGATAGAACATGTTCCAGGTATCGGTGTGGCCCGCACCGAGCGAGGAACTGTCGGTCTTGGCCCAGCGGAACTGCAGGTTCACCGGCGCGCCTGACACGTCGTAGGTGGTCACCGCACCACCGGCGACGCTTTGATCAAGGAATGTCGAGTTGTCGTTGCCAACCACCTGTCCGGTGCCGATCGTACCGCCACCGCCGCGGGTCGCGGACGCGGTGCCGCCGGTGAAGCCGAGGGCTGCGAATGCCGTGGAGTTCGAACTGGTGACCGTGAGGTCGGACGTCGTTCCGGTGTGTAACCTGATGGAGCCGGCCGTGATGGTGGACGGGACCGCGGTTCCCGTGATCGAGTCGATCTTGGCGAGCAAGTCATCGATGTCGTCGGTAACGTTGAGCTGATTGCCGACGGCACCGGCCGCCACGAAGGTGACCACGGTGCCGTTGATCGTGATGGTGTCGCCCGCGGCAAAGTTGGCGGAGATCGAGTTGGTGCCCGCCGCGCCCGAAAGCTGTGTCGCGCCGGTATTGAAAACCGATGGCGTCGCTTTGTTGCTCTGCACGGTGCCGTTGGTATAGGAGTCGGTATACGGCGCCGGAGGCGTCCCTACCACCAGCGGATTGTGTCCTGCGCTGAACGATCCCGGCGCGATCAGTTCCGATCCCTGCACCGACGTATCGTGTCGCGTCGTGAACGGATAAGAGGCAAGGTTGGCGCGGTAGTCGATCTTGGTGGTTTCCTGCGCCGGCAGGAAGTCGTTCTGGAATTTGAGAACCTGCGGCGAACTGCCCGACGGGTTGCCGGTGGTCGGGTCGATCGGAACGCCCTGGAGATAATAGCCGGCGCCGTTGACGAGATAGCCGCTCTTGTCGATCTGGAAGTCGCCGCGCCTGGTGTAACGGTCGACACCGTCGAACACCGGCGTGCCGTCGGTGAAGGTGCCGGGCTTTTGCACGGCGAAGAAGCCGGCGCCGTTGATGGCCATGAAGGTCGCGACCGATGCGGTCTGCACGTCGCCCTGCACCGAGTTGGTGCTGCGCGATTGCGTGGTGACGCCGCCCGCCAATTGCTGGGTCGATGCGGTCTGCGGAATCAGATCGAGGAAACTGGTGTCGACGCGCTTGAAGGCCGTGGTCTGCGAGTTCGCAATATTACCCGAGACGTTTTCCAGTGCGTACGACTGCGAGCGGAGGCCGCCGACGGCTGTCGTAAGAGCGCCGAAGATACCCATGACATATTCTCCAAATTCGATCCGGGCGGCTCGCCGGTCTCACGTCATTGCAGGCCGCGTCGGGAGAAGATGTCGCAAGCGTCGTGCCAAATACAAAAATCCATATATACCAATGGCTTAAACAAAAAACCCCGGTCCGAAGACCGGGGCACAATTGCCGGGCGGGCAACATTTGCCGGGCGCCAAAGCGTTTTCAAGCGAAGTGGACACCCGGTTCGCGTCAAGAAAACGCGTCAAACAAAGAAGGCCTCACGAAGGCGACGGCGACGCCGGGTGAAACACCATCCCAAATCCGTCGATGCAATAGCGCAACCCCGTCGGTTTCGGTCCATCGTTGAAGACGTGACCGAGATGGCCGCCGCAGCGCCGGCAATGCACCTCGGTGCGCAGCATGCCGTAGGTGCGGTCCTCGGTCTTGCCGAGCGCGTTGTCGAGCGGCTGGTAGAAACTCGGCCAGCCGGTGCCGCTCTCGAATTTGGTTTCGGAAGAGAACAACGGCAGGTCGCAACCGGCGCAGGCAAAGATGCCCTTGCGGTGCTCTTTCAGAAGCGGGCTCGAGCCCGGACGCTCGGTGCCGTGCTTGCGCAGGATTTCGTATTGCTGCGGCGTCAGCTGCGCGCGCCACTCGGCGTCGGTCTTTTCGATCTCGAATTTCCCGGCGGCCTGCGCCGGCGATGTGCGCAGCCAGCGGAAGGTTGCAAGGCCGAACAGGCCGGCCACAGATGCGAGCAGGATACGGCGGTCCATCATCGGGGTCTCCGTGCGAGGCGGAACAAGGTGGTTCGCCATCAAATACGACGCGCACGTGCGGAAGTTACACGGATCCGTCCCGAATTCGCTCACTTTCCTGCGAGGCCACGACCGGCGGTATTGCCGCGTCCGGGGCTTCCGACGGCGGCTGCGGGCGGACCAGCCGCGACGGACCCGGCGGCGGCGGACGGCGACGGAGCGGCGGCCTGGTTCCGGCCTGCCGGCTGGCCTCGGCCACCCGCGCCTCGCGAATCCGCTCCTTGGCGCGCATGCCTTCCCGATACCGGGCCAGCGCGCCCGCAGCCGCTGAACTTCCCCGCCCCCACATGCCGATCAGGTGACCGGCGACCCGCCCGGTCGAGCCGCCTGCCCAGACCAGTTCGAACGGCGAAAACAGCCGCCAGCGCTCGTCGCCCCACAGAATGCTGCGTGCCACCAATTGCCCCGCCATCGCCGCGGTGTTCATCCCCTGGCGGCCGAAGCCGGAGGCGACCCACAATCCTTTCCGCAACTGGCCGATCTGCGGCATGCCGTGAACGGTCACACCGACGGCGCCGCCGA
Source organism: Bradyrhizobium sp. AUGA SZCCT0160 (assembly GCF_018130105.1). NCBI lineage: Bacteria > Pseudomonadati > Pseudomonadota > Alphaproteobacteria > Hyphomicrobiales > Nitrobacteraceae > Bradyrhizobium > Bradyrhizobium sp. AUGA SZCCT0160. The sequence goes on along the minus strand of NZ_JAFCMD010000039.1, from coordinate 39,978 downwards.
AGACATCGGATATTCCGACCTTGCCGAGCTTTGGAAAAATCGTGGAGATTCGCTGCTGGATGGTTGCGCAGAAGCGCCGCGGCCGCGCGTCCCAGGTCGTCTCCGGACTGGCCCACATCAGGCGGTCGCCCTCCACGATCCGGAAATGATCGATGCCGTCGCTGTCGCAAACAGATCCCTGAAAGGTGATGGCGTCAGCGAGGCGCGCGCCGAGCGGTTCGGTCACGGCGGCATAGCGCCAGACCGGCAGCAGCGTTTCCGACAGCCGCCGCAGCGGCGCTCCGAGATGGATGTTGCCGGCCAGCACGATGTGTGAAGCGCGAAGCCGCGCCGACGGCGTCACAATGCGCTTGCGAATGCCCGATGGATCGATGCTGACCACCGGCGTGTCCTCGAAGATGCGCGCCCCTGCCCGCCTTGCGAGCGCCGCCAGGCCATGGACATATTTGCGGCCGTCGACCTGAAACGCCTTGGGGTAATAGATGCCGTGGAAATAGTGCCCGGTCCTGAGCTGATCGCGCACCCGGTCGACCTGCCAGCCCTCGACTTCGGTCTCGAAATCCTCGTTCAGCGTCTGCAGCCGGCTGATCAGCGTTTCGCCGGCATCGACATTGGAGACCTCCAGCGCCCCCTCGGTCAGTGCAATGCCCGGCATCGCTTCTTCGGTCGCCACGGCGCGAATGTAATCAGCGCCCTCCTTCGACAGCGCCCAGAGCTCGCGGGCATCCTCAAGGCCGACGCGCTCGATCAACTCGCCGATCGGAAGGCTATAGCCCGGCATGACGGTGCCGAGCTGGTTGCCGGACGCGTTCCATCCGACGTGCCGGCCCTCAAGCACGGCAACGCTGGCGCCAAGACGCGCGGCCTCCAGCGCCACCGTCAGGCCAGCAAGCCCTGCTCCGACCACGCAGATATCGACATCGAGGTCGAACGACAGGCGCGAGCGAAACGGCGCGTCGTCGTCCGGACCGTGGGTCGCACTTGTGAAAGTCTCTGCCATGGCGTTTTCTTACGGACCGCTGCGGCGCTTGTCACCTTGTCCTGGGCATGAGCCTGTAGATTAATTCAGGCCGAAACGAATCGAGATTGCTGCCCATGCGCCGTTTGATGCTGCTGCGTCACGCCAAGACCGAACATGACGCGCCCTCGGGGCACGACCAGGACCGCCGTCTCGACGACCGCGGCCGGCTGGATGCCGCCGCCGTCGGTGGCTGGATCGGCCGGCACCTGCCCGTTCCCGACATGGTTCTGGTCTCGACCGCGGTGCGGACGCTGCAGACCTGGGAGATCGTCCGGCAGGCGATGCAGGATGCGGCCAAGGATTTCGCCCCGCCGCAGGTCGAGTTCCTGGCCGAACTCTACGGCGCCGACCCAACGCATCTCCTGAAGATCATCCGCATGGCCGAAGCCACCGATCCGAAGCGGTTGATGGTGATCGGCCACAATCCCGGCATGCATGAACTGGCGCTGGCGCTGTCCGGCAGCGGCGATGCGGCCGCGAAGAAAGCACTCAATGACAATCTGCCGACCAGCGGCCTTGCGATCCTCGACTTTGCGATCAAGGACTGGAACGAGGTGGCGTTTCGCCGTGGCACGCTCGTGCGCTTCACCAGCCCGAAATTGCTGAAGCAGACGTCGGACGACTAGCCCGGATATAAATCGCGAAAACAACCCCATGCAAAGTAGGCCGGGCGGACATCCGGTCGCCCTCATGCTAGGCTCGTTTCCGACAGGAGGCGCGGATGTTCAAATCCATTCTGGTGCCGCTCGATCTCGCCGATACTGATTTGGCGAAGCCTGCGATCGCGACCGCGGCGACGCTGTCGCAGACCTGGAACGGCACGGTGCGGCTGCTCAACGTCATGCCGATGACGCCGGTGATGCTGGCGGAATATGTGCCGGCCGATTTCGACGCCCAGCAGCGCCAGACCTCGGAAGAAGCGCTCGCGATCGTGGCGCAGGAATCCGGCATCGAGGCGTCGCGCATTTCCGCCGTGGTGCGGCAAGGCGGGATCTATCACGAGATCCTGGAGGAGGCCGCGGCAATCAAGGCCGATTTGATCGTGATGACGTCGCACCGGCCGGCGATGCGGACCTATTTTCTCGGCTCCAATGCCGGCCACGTGGTGCGCTACGCCAAATGCTCGGTGCTGGTGGTCCGTCACTGACGGAGCGCGATACAAGGACGGTACGGCCCGGTCGACCGACCGGGCTGTATGTGTGTCGTGCAGGTCGAAGCGGCGCTTACCGAAGCCGCCCGAGTTCCGGATCGACCTGACCCCAAACCGCCTGCTCGATGTGGCTGCGGGTTATTCCGATATCGCGGAGCTCACGATCGTCCAGCTGCCGTAGCGCTTTGACCGCCGCCCGGCGATCCAGATACGCGACGATGGCATGCGCCCAAATCCCGAGCCGGCGAAAAAATCCGCCCGAGCTGAGGGAAATTGCAGGCTGGGCTGCGGCTTGGGACATCGTGGTCATTGGTCTTCTCCAGTTGGCTTTCACGCGGCAAGGCGATGCCGCCGACGCAATCGCTGGGAATCAGCGGCGGCGCCTTTAGGTCTGATTGTTTGCACTCTCCTCAGTGCAATCTCAGGCTTGATAGGTTCAAAATGATCCGGTACATTTCTCGGTGCAAGTAAAACATTGCTCTCGGTGCAATTATGTCAAAGTTCGAATATCTCAGGCTTGCCGATGCCGTTGCCTCCGAGATCGCCAATGGCGGGCTCAAACCGGGCGATCGCCTGCCGCCGCAGCGCAGTTTTGCCTATGAGCGCAAGATCGCGGTCTCCACCGCGAGCCGCGTCTACACGGAATTGTTACGGCGAGGCCTGGTGGTCGGCGAAGTCGGACGCGGCACGTTCATTTCCGGACAGGCGCCCCGCACGCTCACCACGCTAACCGAACCGCGCGGCGCCCGCATCGATCTGGAAGTCAATTATCCGCTGCTGCCGACGCAATCGGCCCTGATTGCGAAAAGCCTCGAAGGACTGGAGCGGCCGGAAGCCCTCGAAATCGCGTTGCGGCAAGGCACCAGCGCCGGCACGCAAGCGGCAAGAAATATCGCGGCGGATTTCCTCTCGCAAAACGGCTGGTCGGCGCGCGCGGAGCAGATCGTCTTCACCGCCAACGGCCGGCAATGCATCGCCGCCGCATTGGCCGCGATCGTACCGGCCGGCGGCCGTTGCGGCGTGGAGGCCCTGACCTATCCTTTCATCAAGGGCATCGCCGCCCGGATCGGCGTGACACTGGTGCCGCTGACGATGGACGAACACGGCGTGCGTCCCGACGCCGTGCAAAAGGCCCACCGTGAAGCGCATCTGACAGCGCTGTACATCCAGCCGACGGTCCAGAATCCATTGGGCATGACCATGCCGGCCTCGCGCCGCACCGAGTTGCTGCGCGTCGTCGAGAAGCTCGATCTCACCATCATCGAAGACGCGGTCTATGGATTCCTCGACGACGAGGCTCCGCTGGCGGCACTGGCGCCCGATCGCTGCGTCGTGCTCGACAGTCTTTCCAAGAAGGTCGCACCGGGTCTGGCGCTCGGCTTCATCGTTCCGCCGCCACGTTTGCGCGAGAGCATCATGGCATCGGTTCGTTCCGGCGGATGGACAGCGTCGGGATACGCCTTCGCGGCCGCACAACGCATGATGGCCGACGGCACCGCGTCCGAACTCGTCAGACTAAAGCGCATCGATGCGCAGCGGCGCCAGCACATTGCCGCCGAACGGCTGGCCGGCTTCGAGTTGCAGGCCAACCCGAAATCCTACCATCTGTGGCTGACGCTGCCGCACCACTGGCGGTCGCAGACTTTCGTCGCCGCCGCTGCCCGCCGGGACATCGCCTTGACGCCCTCGTCGACCTTTGCGGTGAGCCCCGGACATGCGCCGAACGCAATAAGGCTGGCGCTGGCGGCGCCCCCCGTCGACCAGCTTGATGCGGCGCTGCGGACGCTGGCGGGAATGCTGCGCGCGAGCGAAGAAGATTTCGAATCGACCGAATAGACCGGTCGCCCTCATTTCACGGCCACTCGGCGATGAAGCCTTTCGCCTTGTACGGCTCGATCTTGTCCCATTCGAAGAGCATGCGCCGCCTGAATTCGGGATCGGTGTGCCAGAGCGACCGCGGTGTCGCAAAACTGTCGACCGTGACCAGCATTTTCTCCACTTCCGGCCAGTGCCGGTGCAGCGTCATCGGATAGCGGCGCGCGGTCCAGGTATTGCCGAGGCAAATCACGCTGCGGATGTTAATCAGTCCAAGCGCGGCGTCGATGACCGGGAGCGAGAAGATCACGTTCTCGCCGGTGTTCATCGCGCGATCTTCCCGCAGGACCCGTCCGGGCGGGATGCCGCGCGCAATCATCGCATCGGCAATGATTTCGCATTCCGAGCGCTCCGATCCCGGCGTGATCCCGCCGCTGACGATCGACCAGCGAAAATAACCGTCCCGCCACAGCCTGAAGGCTTCATCGACGCGCTCTTCGACATCGACGCGGGTGCCGAACACGAACAGCAGATCGGCCGGCTTCAACGGCGTGCTGATCAAATGCTGCGCATCGATGGCGGCAATCTCGGCCTCGGTCGGCAATCGCGTGCTTCGATCCGTCACTTCATGCTCGCAGCAATGCTCATCCAACCGCGGGGAACGCATTGCCACGATGCCGCATGCGGCGCGCTTGGCGAAGTCACATTTGATTGCGCTTGATTGCGCAAGCTACGGCAGCAACGCCTGCGGCAAATGATCGAAGTCGTAAGCGCGCGGCCGGTTGCGTTTGATGAAGCCGCCGATCTGCCAGCTGAACAGCGCGACGAAGCCAACCAGAAACAACGCGCCGTACCATTCACCGGTCGCGAACGCGCGCACCAGAAGTCCGGCCATCGCGATGCCGAGCAACGTCACCATCGCAAGGGCCGCGGCGTAGGTGATCCGTCCGATACCGGCGATCAACGCGGCCTTGCTGCCCGCCTTCGCCATGCGCCGATGCAACTCGGTGATGAAGGCACGATAGTCGCGATCCTGCGGCACCATCAGCGAGACGGTTTGCCAGGTGGTCGAGAGAATGGTGATGCGTCCACCATCCCTGCCCTGGAGGTCGGCGCGGAAACGGCGGGACTGCATCGACGACGGCTTGTAACTGAGGCGGATCGACGCGATGTCGGCATAGTCCCAGACACCGGACTTGCCCGAAATATGCCAGGACAAGCCGGCATCGGTCAGCTTGAATTCATGCGCCGATCCGATCAGCGACGCCTTGTAGACGTAGCGGGTCTCGGGCGCGCTATTCCCCGATGTCTCCGTCCTGTTGGGTAACGAGGTTGGCAATTGAAAAATCCCGGTAGCGGCCGAGCGCGCAGCTTGCGCGGCCAGCCGGCTTTACCTTACAAGCAGGCCATGGCCGAGACGACCTATTTTCCGCGACGCCTGATTCTGGCCGGCGCGATGATATCCGGGGTGCTGCTGGCGCTTGCCGTTCACATGCTGGGCGCGCGCTACGGCCTCGACCTCGGCGGCCTGTGGCGATCCGATACCCGTGAATTCATGCCCGCGGGCGCGGCCATTGCGTGGTGGCTGATTGCGAGCGTCGGGTTTTGCAGCGGCTATTTCACCGCCAATCTGATGCACAGTGCGGTGTCCGGCCAAATCCCGCAGCGGATGCGCCAGTTCCTGATCGCGGTCGGCGTGCTGATCCTGGCTGGCGCCGGCCAGGCAGCCTCCGCACCGAGCCCGATCCCGACGATTTCGGGTGTGCTTTCGGGACTTGCGGCGTTATGCCTCGGCGCCGCGATGGCGTTCTGCGGCGCGCATTTCGCGCTGCGTAAGGCGTAACTTCAAACTCGATTCCTCTTTTGACGCGTTTTCTACCGCAGATAAGTCTACGCAATCTGCGTAAACTTGATTGCTATGCGAACCGGTATCCACTTCGCTCGAAAACGCTCTGCGATTATGCGACGATGCGCGCGCGCGGCTTCGACAGCATCGCGGCCACTTCGGCGGCGGGACGCGGCCTGCTGAACAGATAGCCCTGGGCCTGCGTGCATCCTTCGCGGCGCAGCAGATCGAACTGGGCCTCCGTCTCGACGCCCTCCGCCGTGGTGACGATCCCGAGACTCTTGCCCAATCCGGTGACGGCGCGGACGATGGCCATGGAATCGTCGCGCGTGGCCAGTTCAGTGACGAACGAACGGTCGATCTTGATCTTGTCGAACGGGAAACTGCGCAGATAGCTAAGCGACGAATAGCCCGTTCCGAAGTCGTCGAGCGAGATCCTGACGCCAAAGCCGCGCAGCTCGTGCAGAACCGCCAGCGTCGCCTCGCTGTTCTGCAACAGCACCGATTCCGTGATCTCCAGTTCGAGACGATGTGCCGGAAGACCGGCGGCCTGCAACGCTGATTTGACGGACAAGATCAGGTTCGGATTCTTGAACTGCACCGGCGAAAGATTGACGGCGACGGTGATATCCTCGGACCAGCCTGCGGCGTCAATGCAGGCCTGCCGAAGCACCCAATCGCCGAGCGGAATGATCAGGGCGGTTTCCTCCGCCAACGGAATGAAATTCGCGGGCGAGATCATGCCGCGCAGCGAATGGTTCCAGCGTACCAGGGCCTCGAACGCGACGACGCTGTCGCTGGCGACATCGCGGATCGGTTGATAATAGACCTCGAACTCGTCCCGTTGCAGCGCCGCGCGCAAATCCAGTTCCAGAATGCGCCGCGCCTGGGCGCGGGCATCCATTCCGCTCTCGAAAAAGCGATAAGTGCCGCGGCCATCCGCTTTGGCGCGATAGAGGGCGAGATCGGCCTTCTTCAGCAACTCATCGGGGTTCTTGCCGTCCTCGGGCGCCAGCGAGATCCCGATGCTGACGCCGACGACGAGTTGGTGCCCTCCGATATCGTAGGGCTCGCCGATCTTCTCGACGATGTGGCTGGCAAGCAAGGCCACCGCCGACGGATCGCAGTCGCTGCAGAACTGCACGACCGCGAATTCGTCGCCGCCAAGTCGCGCAACCGTATCGTGCTCGGTGACACATTCGCCGAGCCGGCGGGCGACTTCCCTCAGCAGCGCGTCGCCGACCGGATGACCGAGCGAGTCGTTGATTTCCTTGAAATGATCGAGATCGAGACAGAATACCGCGAGCTGATCGCTGCGCTTGACCAGGCGCAGCGCCTTCTCAAGCTGCTCGCGGAACAGCGTCCGGTTCGGCAGATTGGTGAGCGCGTCGTGGCGCGCCATATGCGTGATCTGCTCCTGGGCCGCCTGCCATTCGGTGATGTCCTCGAAGGTCGCGACCCAACCACCGCCCTCTTTGGGCTGATCGACGACGCGGATCGAACGTCCGTTGCGGGTGACGACCCGGTTCAGGCTCTCGCCGGCCTTCGCCGCGGTCACCACAATGTTGAAGAATTCATCCGGATCGCCGTCCCATTTGCCGATCGCTTTCTGATCCTTGAGAACGTCGACCAACAAACGGCCCTGCAGGGACATATTGGTCCGATCCATCATCTCGCTGTAGCGCTGGTTGAACAGCATGATGCGGCCGTCCGCATCGAACATGCAAAGTCCCTGCGACATGTTTGTGATGGCCGAGTCGAGCAGAACCTTCTGCTGATGCAGCTCGCTGCTTGAACGGCGATCGAGTATCGCCGCCACGAACGTTATGCCGAGAATGGCGAACGCCGCCACCGCGGTCAGAAAGGAAAGCGCCGCCGGTGAGATCGTCAATTCATCGATGACGAGGGTCGGATCGGCAACGAGCGTCACGGCGCCCATCGCCGTGAAATGGTGGGAAACGATCGCGATCGTCAGCAGGCCCGTGGCAGCCACGGTATGTTTGCGGTCGTCCCGGCGCGCGGCGACAACGAGCGCCAGGCCTGCGAACACGCTCCCGAACACGACGGATGCCAGCACGATGCCGGGCGACCAGACGATGCGCGCCGGAAGCTCGAGCGCCATCATGCCGGTGTAGTGCATCGCTGCGACGCCAGCGCCAACAACCGCACCGCCCATCGCAAGCGTCGACCGGCGATCATTGAGCAGGGCGATGCTGAGGCCGGCCGCCGCGATCGACACGGCGAAGATCAGCGACAACAGCGTGACCGGAATATTGTAACCGGCCCCCGAGCCGGGATCGTAGGCCAGCATCGCCACGAAGTGGGTAGCCCAGATTCCGCAGCCGCCGACCGCGGCATCAAGGCCGACCCAGATCGCGCGGGTGCGACCGTGAGAAGCCCGGGCCCGATGAAACAGGCTGACCGCTACCGCGCTGGCGAGCCAGCAAATGATGCCGCCGAGAACGACCAGCCGCAAATCATGCTCGGTGACCAGGCAATTCAGAACTTGATACATCACAGACCCCTGCTAGCCCTCTGTAATGACGGCGCTAATGGTGCATGTGAGGTAACCGACGCGGTTTCGTCTGCTCCGATGGTGAATAAATGCTTCGCGTCCTCGCGTGCGGGTTGCGGGTTCCCGCCATCACCCGGTGATTTCCGCTGTCACCTGAAACGACGAACCGGCGAACTGATTCCCAGGTGGTGAGCACCCGCTCCGGCAGCAGCAGGCCGGCCAGAATCGCAGCCACGGACGCAAGAACGCGCGCGATTTTCACGCGCGGCGTTTTGCCTCAATGGCCGGACAAATCAGCTCGCGGCCTGCAGACCAACCGTGGGCTCCGCCAGCGTATGGTCGCGCGGCAGCTTCCGCCCGGACGGTCACAGCGAGATCTCGTCAAGCGCAGCGGCGCAGGCGACATTGCTGAGCGGTAGCATCCAGCACGGCCGCGACCTCGTCCACGACTTGGTCGGCCTTCTGGATGATGGCGTCGATCGACGGGCCATTGACCGCCTTGCCCACCGGTCCCCGCAGCGGAAGCACCTTTCCGGGCATGCGTCCGTTTCGTCGAGATGACAGAAAAAGCCCCGTTTAAGCTGCTTTTCGGCCGCGTTCTCGGGCGTCCAAGGCGGCGACGCTTTCACGAGTTGTCTCTCAGCGTAATCTTAGATGTCCGCAATTCGGGATGAACAAGCCGTTCATGGTCGTGATGCCTCCGAATACCCGTCCCCGGCTTGGGAATGCGAAACCCCGGTCCGTCCTCAAGCCGATCTACGCGGGGCGGCCCCGGTAACAGCGGAACGGCGCTTGCAAGAGAGCGTTGGGAACACGCCTGGCCGCGACTCACAATCGTTAACGCGGCCGGATATGTAGGACGTATGACAGGGTTACCGAACGAACGCAGATGCTAGGCTTGTCAAGGGCTGCACAACGGTTCGATTTTGGCTTATGTGTCTTCGCGCACGGTGCGTCTGACCGTCCCTGTCGCCTCGTTTGACAGGTTTTCTTTTGCCATCCCGCCGGGAGGATGAATGCATCGGCTGCTGACCACGCTTGGGCGTGGCTTCAAGGAGAAGATCGGCTGGAAACGGCTAGGGATCGCTGCGAGTCTCCTCATCATCATTCTTGCGGTCACCCATCTGGTTAACACCCTGAAGGGGGTCGACACCGCGATCATCCTGACCGCGCTGACGGAAATCGCGCCGCATCGCATCGCGCTGGCTGCACTGTGCGTGGTAGGCGCGTTTTGCACGCTGACCTTCTATGATTTCTTTGCGCTGCGAACCATCGGCAAAACGCACGTCCCCTATCGCATCGCTGCGCTGTCGAGTTTCACCAGCTACACCATCGGCCACAACATCGGCGCCACCGTTTTTACCGGCGGCGCGATCCGTTTCCGGATCTATTCCGACTACGGCCTGAGCGCGATCGATGTCGCCAAAATCTGTTTCCTCTCGGGCCTGACCTTCTGGCTCGGCAACCTGTTCGTGCTCGGCATGGGCATGGCCTGGCATCCCGAAGCGGCGACGGCCATGGACCTGCTGCCGCCATCGGTGAACCGGCTGATCGCACTCGGCTGCCTCGCCGGCATCGCGGCCTATTTCCTCTGGCTGGTCACCGGAGACAGCCGCCGCGAACTCGGCCAGAACGGCTGGAAGGTGGTGCTGCCCTCGGCGCGGCTGACGCTGCTGCAGGTCGCGATCGGCGTGATCGATCTCGGATTTTGCGCGCTGGCGATGTATCTGTTGATGCCGACGCAGCCCCATATCGATTTCGTTTCGCTGGCGGTGGTCTTCATCCTCGCAACACTTCTCGGCTTCGCCAGCCATGCGCCGGGCAGCATCGGCGTGTTCGACGCCGCGATGCTGGTAGCGCTGCCCCAGTTCGGCAAGGAACAATTGCTGGCGACGCTCGTGGTATTCCGGATCCTGTATTTCCTGCTTCCGTTCGCGATCTCGATCTCGATCATGGGTGTGCGCGAACTCTGGCTCAGTGTGTTGCAGCCTTGGTACGAACGCCGACGGCTCGCAGACGCCTGCACGGCGTCCGCCCGGGTGCGGCAGCCGATCAAGAGCCGCCAGTCCTAGCACCGGGTTTCGCCTTGGGGGTTCCTGCTCACCAGGTTCGGTAACGGCAAATTGTTGCCCTCCAGACTTTTGGGCTAGGACTGCCTCATTCTCTTATTTCTGCCTTACCGCTAACGTCAAACGCGCCATGGCCGGAATTTTACCTCGATCGATAACATCAGTCGCGCTGCTCGCCGGCGCGATGGCGGCGTTATCGCCTCCCCCTGCTCAAGCGCAGACCGCGCCCCAAGGCGCCATGCAGATTTCGTGGGAGGTCCGCAACCGCTTCCGCCTGTTCCGGGAAGAACGGGATTTTCAGCTGCATTCCGAAAGTGGCCGCGGCCGCAGCGTTCTGGCCGCCGAACAGGCGCTGGGATTGCAAAGCGACGGCCGCGGCTGGGCACGAAACACCGTGAACCGGCTTTGCATCGATCTTGCCGGCCGCGTCAGCGAGCCCTGCACGCGCGATAACGTCAAGGAAAGCTATCTGACGCCGATCGATCATCCCATCACCGTCCGCCTGACGGGACAGGTTCCTGTCGGCGCCACCTGCGCCTGGTCGTTTGACGATGGCGACGGACCGCAAGGATCCACCTTCGACTGCGCCGAGCCGGTCAATTTCCGGGTCCGCTATGGACGTACCACCGTTGCCAGCGTCGACGTCTCCGCCGGCTCGGACGGTGGCCAGCGCGTCGCCACAGAGATCTCGGTGCGCGACATCTTCATCGCCGGCCTCGGCGACAGCATCGCTTCCGGCGAGGGAAATCCGGACCGGCCTATCGCGCTGTCCGATGAAGGCTTTTGTTTCCGCTCCTATCTGGGAACGGCCGCCTCGCAATATTACCGTCCAAGCCGCGCCGGCTATAAAGGCGGACGGGCCTGTGAAGCGCCGGATACGATGGCCGTTTGGCAGCGGCAGAGCGCGCTCTGGCTCAATGCAGCCTGCCACCGCTCGCTCTACAGCTACCAGACGCGGACCGCATTGGCGCTCGCCGTACAATATCCGCATATCGCGGTGACGTATCTGCCGCTGGCCTGCACCGGCGCCACCATCGCCGACGGCCTGTTCGGCTCGCAGCGCGCCCGTGACTGCCCGCCGTCGAAATCCGGCAGCTGCCGGGGCACGGTCAATGCCCAGCTCTCCGAATTGCGCGAAGCCGTTACGGCGGCCAAAAGCCGGCAGCCTGACCGCAAGCTCGATCTGGTGCTGCTGTCGATCGGCGCCAACGACATTTATTTTTCGGGGCTCGTCGCCGACGTGATCGTGGACACGGCGACGGAGCGCGCCCTGTTCCGGCGCAGCGGCGTGCTGGCATCGGTCGACGACGCACGCGGCGCATTGATGCGCGACCTGCCGCAAGGATTCGCCAAGCTGCGTGAGGCGTTAAAGCCGCTGGTCGGCGACATGTCTCGCGTGGTCTACACCTCCTACGCCAACCCGACGCTGGCCAATAACGGCGCACCCTGCCCCGGCGGACGGGCGGGCTTTGATATTCATCCCTCGTTCAACGCCGAGCCGCAGCGGCTCGCCGCGGTCTCTAACTTTGTCGAGGGCGAATTCCTGCCGCAGCTGAAGGCGCTCGCGCTGTGCCAATCCGGCATCCTGTGCCGCAACCCGCGCGCCGACCGCATGACCTTTGTCGATGCGCATCAGGCGACCTTTGCGAACCACGGTTTCTGCGCGCGTGCGGAGAGCGATCCCGAGTTCGATCGCCAATGTTTCTCGGCCCGCGGCGAGAGCTTCGATCCTGATATCGTCACCGCCGCCAGCCAGCCGATGCTGTGCGGCCGCAGCGCCGGGGAATATCGCGCCTATCTGCCCCGCGCGCGCTGGATCCGCGACGCCAATGACAGCTATTTCGCGGCAATGACCTATCCGCAGGGCTTGCCGTCGTCGCAGCAGCCTGCCGACATCCACGACGCGACCTGGGGGGTCCTGTCGGCGGTGTATGGCGGCGCTGTGCATCCCACCGCCGAAGGCCACGCCGCAATGGCGGACGCGGCACTGCCGGCCGCGGCTGCCGTGCTGCAACTGGATGCCGCCGTACCTGAAGTGATTTCGCAGCCGGTATCGCCGATCCCGGGATTTCCGGGGACGCGTTAGCGTTCGAGCGCGGAAACTGCCTTCGTGTCGACACGCGGAGCAGGTTCAGGGTGGATCTCGTTTGCTGGCGTACCTCGGTCGGTCCAATCCGGCGGCAGTCCAATCCTCTCGCCGATCATGCCAACCAGTCCCGGCGCTCGCCCGAATGCTTCACAAGCCACCTCCTTCGGCGCGCCGCCGAGCGAGGCCTGCAATCTGGCGATCGATGGCGGTGACGAAATTTTTCCGAACGGACTCTCGGCCGTGACCAGCAATTTCCCGAAATCGTCTCCGAAGGCAGAAGCGAGATCATAGGCGTCCCCGTCGCTCGACACGCGCGGCGAGCTGGTAAAGGAATTCGCGCCACGCGCCCAGATCATGGCGGCCTTTTGGCTGCCGTTACGATCACGGGCCTCGGCCTCCACGGCGAGGCTCCCGAGCCCGATCGGAAGCCGCGGGACGGGGATCGGTACACCAGGAGCAACGATCGACGGCACGACGCTCGCGACCTTGGAGACGCCGGCGGCGGTCGCATCGGTCGGCGCCACGTGGATGATCACCGCACGGACGCTCAGATCCGCCGTCTCCGCCGGTGCCACGATCCGGAAGCGCTCGCTCAGCGCAAGGCACATGGCTCTGCTGACCGTATTCTTGATCAGCCTGCGCTGCTCGTCCGAGAAGGGCACGCGCGCGGCGGCTGCCGTGAGGGCGGTTGGCTCGATCCGCAGGGTCTTTGCTGCGAGAATCTCGGCCTTGCTGACCCGAACCTGCGACTTGGTCAGAAGCCCGTCGGACGGGGTCAGATTGTCGTAGGACGCCAACGAGCCGGACCGCTCCAGTTGTACGGCCGAGCAGCCCCCGGCCATCCAGCCCAACGCCGCGACGACGAGCCACCTCATGGCGTAACCGGCAAGCCGATCGCTGAACCCTGCACCACCCGGCGGGAACGGGCGCTCAGAGCCGGCGAAAGCGCTGACCCGGGCGCGGACGCCAGAATAGGTTGCCATGTCGCATTCCAACGCGTCATCGCCGTACCGTTGCCGTCGAAGGCCATATCGAGAAAAGCCAGCGTGAGCTCTGCCGTGGCGGCCTTCACTTTCGGGTTGAGGGCCGGACCGCCCGTGAACGAGCGGTCTGTGAATATGCTGTGCGACCCGCCTTCGAATACGGCGAGCAGCTTGCGCGGTGCGGCCATTGCGTCGAAGACGGCGAGCCGGTCGGCCGCGGGCGAGTAATACCCGGGAATTTGGATGACATCATTGGTGGCGGTCACATGCAGAGTGGGAACAGTGATTTTGCTCAGCACCGGAGCCAGATCGGTTTCACCGTAGAACGGCGGCGCGGAGATCACGATCGCCGCAGCAAAGCGCGGGTCGCGGGCCTCGACCCACTGCCCTTCGCGCATCACGCGCGCGCCGACGGCAAGCAGCGCCGTGTTCGCGCCATACGAATGACCAGCCGCCACGATGCGCCGACGGTCGATCTGGGCTCCGTAGGGGCCGACGCCGCCGAGCAGCACGCGGTCGAGCGCGAAGCGCAAATCCCAGACCCGGGCAAGCGCCTCGCTCTCGTGAGCCGCTCGCTGCAAACGGTCGACGACGGTAAGGGGATTGCCGGCCCAGAGCGACGAGTCGCTGCCCGCGTGCTGAACATGCAGGCTGGCAACGCCGCGCGCGGCCCAATACTTGCCGAGATAGCTATATCCCCGGCGGGAGCCGCCCATCCCGTGGGAGAACACAATGAGCGGCACGCGCGCTCCCGGCGCGATATTCGCGGGCCAGTGCAGGCGCGCGGGAATGGTCCGCGAACGCGTCGGGTCGACCCACTCGAAATCAACGACGCGAAAAGCGGGCGCCACGGCCTCCGCTGCCGCGGGATTGGCCGGAACGGCAGCCGTGACGGCGACGGCGAGCAGCATTGCGCCGAGGCCCCGTCGCGTGATGGTGGCCGGCACGCCCTCGCCGGACCGTCGGGGCCGCGAGGCAGCCCCGGTTGTACCGTCCTGACCAACTGCAGCGGACTGAACACGCCGCAACGATGCACCGCCGCCAATCCTGCTCTTCATGCTGCCTCTTCTTGAACACAATTCGCACTGGGTGTAATATTGTATTTGCACTTAGTGTAATTTTGCAAGGAAATATATTCGTGCCAGAAGGGGCCATGGAAAATTCGTCCCCCAAGGAGGAAGGCCTGCGAGAGCGGAAGCGGCGTGCGACGCTGCATCGCATCGCCGAGCAAGGCCTGAAACTGTTTCTGACCAACGGCTACGAGGCCACCACGCTCGATGCGATCGCGGAGGCCGCGGGGATCTCGCGGCGAACGTTCTTCTACTACTTCAAGTCCAAGGAAGAGATTTTGCTGGCGTGGCAGGACGGCGGTTTCAACGAGACCCTGCGAGCCGCCTTGCTGGAGCAATCGACCAAACAGTCCCCCCTCAACGCCGTGAAGAGCGCCTTATTGGAGCTGACGTTGCGCTTTCAGGCCGATTACAAGCAAACCAGGGTGATCGAACGCCTGATGTGCGCGAACGAGTCGCTTCGCATCCGACACCAGGCGAAATATGTAGAGAAGGAACAAGCGGTATTCGACGCGCTCTGCCAGATGTGGCCGCAGCCCAAGCGGCAGCCTGCGCTCCGCGTCGTCGCGATGATGTCGATCGGAGCACTACGTCTCGCGATCGATAACTGGAACCGCGAGGAGGGAAAGCGACCTATCGCCGCTTACCTCAAAGAGGCTTTCGCCGACCTGAAGTCGGAGATTTGAAGCCCTTTGGCCGAACGGCCACCGCTACAGCCTTTTTCCGTTCCGATGGAATCGGAACGGAGCTTTAGATTCTTGTTTTGACGCGTTTTCTTCACGCGAACCGGTGTCTACTTCGCTGGAAAACGCTCTAACGCGCGGGGGCCGGCGCTCCAGGTGGCGGCGCGAGCGCCGGCGTCGTCGCCTTCTTTGGGGCGGGCGCTTTCGGAGCAGGCTGCTTCATCGCCGCCGCCTGTGCCGGCAGGTATTTCGCGATGATGGCGGGGTCGAGCGTTGCTATCGAAGTATCCGGCAGCCGGGTCCAGACCTCGTCCCTGCCCAATAACGAGAAGCCGAGATAGCCGCGCATGGTCAACGTCTGTCCGTCGGGACTGAGCGTCATCTTGGCTTTGTAGATCTTGCCGTCGCGCGGATCGAGCACATTGCCGTTCTCGTATTTCAGTCCGTCGCGTTTCATGTCGCGAATGAACGAGAGCCCGAGCCACGGCTGATCTTTTCGATCGTCGGTGCATTTTGAGCAGACCGGATTGGGAGCATCGCCTGGCTCAGGAAAAAGCTTGGCAAACGCGCCTTCATAGAGGCCGTCGCGATCGACCACCAGAAACCATCCGACCGGCTTGCCCTTCTCGACCTTTTGCCACAGCCCGGCGGCTGACGGCTCCGCCGTTTGCGCAGCAAGTTCGCAAACGAACGCAAAGCCCATCACGATCGGCAATATCAGTCGAATCAAGGAAAGCGCATTTCGCATCGTCATCACCTGACTTATTCACAAAATGAATGGCCGCAGACTAAGGCCATTTCACGGACGGTTCCAGTGCCTGGACGGACGAACGCGAGACCGCGGCGAACGAGCCGCGGCCATTCGGTCATATTTTCGTTGGAATCATCGCCAGCAAGAGCCAGGAACCGGCTCGATACGCAAACCGGCTTCAATGGCCTCCGCACTTGTTGGTCTTGGTGTTGTAGTTGCCGCACTTCCTGCCAACCCAGTCGCCGATCAGGTCCCTGGAGCCCTCGAGTTCGTTCGACCACGCATCGCCGGCCACCAGGCCCGGGGCCTTCCACACCACGTCGAACTGACCATTGATTTTGACTTCACCAATGAACACCGGCTTGGTGATGTGATGGTTCGGAAGCATCTTCGCGATGCCGCCGGTCAGATTTGGAGTTTCGATGCCCGGCAGCGCGTCGATCACCTTGTCCGGATCGGTCGACTTCACCTTCTCAACCGCCTTCACCCACATGTTGAAGCCAATATAGGAGGCTTCCATCGGATCGTTGGTGTCGCGCTTCGGATTCTTGGTATAGGCCTGCCAGGCCTTGATGAACTTCTCGTTGGCCGGATCCTTGATCGACTGGAAGTAGTTCCAGGCGGCCAGATGACCGAGCAGTGGCCTGGTGTCGATGCCGGCGAGTTCTTCTTCGCCGACCGAGAACGCGACAACCGGAATGTCGCTCGCCTTGATGCCCTGGTTGCCGAGTTCCTTGTAGAAGGGAACGTTGGCGTCGCCGTTGATGGTGGAAACGACGGCGGTCCTCTTGCCGGCCGAGCCGAACTTCTTGATGTCGGCCACGATCGTCCGCCAGTTCGAATGACCGAACGGCGTGTAATTGATCATGATATCTTCCTGCGCAACGCCTTTCGACTTCAAGTAGGCTTCGAGGATCCTGTTGGTGGTGCGCGGATAGACGTAGTCGGTGCCGGCCAGCACCCAGCGCTGCACCTTCTCGTGCTTCATCAGATAGTCGACCGCGGGGATCGCCTGCTGGTTCGGCGCCGCCCCGGTGTAGAACACGTTGCGCTCGCTCTCTTCTCCCTCGTACTGCACGGGGTAGAACAGGATCGAGTTCAGCTCCTTGAACACCGGGAGCACGGATTTGCGCGACACCGAGGTCCAGCAGCCGAACACGACGGAGACCTTGTCCTTGGTGATCAGCTCGCGGGCCTTTTCCGCGAACAGCGGCCAGTTCGACGCCGGGTCGACCACGACGGCCTCGAGCTTCTTGCCGAGTATGCCGCCCTTCTTGTTCTGCTCGTCGATCAGGAAGAGGACGGTGTCCTTCAGCGTGGTTTCGCTGATGGCCATGGTGCCGGAGAGCGAATGCAGGACGCCGACCTTGATGGTGTCGTCCGAACTCTCGCTACCGACGGCGCTACCCGCCGGCAGCAGGGAGCACAAAAACAAGATGACCGCGCACCGCCTCACTCGGTTCGACCAACGTTTCACGGTGCTCTCCGAATGGGACAGCTCAGGGGCGCTGCTGTAAAAAGAACGTCAGTCGAACTCTTAGTCAAATACTTTCGTTAGATGCGCCGGCTGTCAGTTGACGCCGAGCTTCTTCTGCAGGCTCGATGACGAGGTCGTGTACTGGAAGACGAGGCGCTTGTCCGGATAGACGTAGCGATGCGCCTTCTGCGCCATCAGCGCGCCCTCGTGGAATCCGCTCAGGATCAGCTTCAGCTTGCCCGGATAGGTATTGATGTCGCCGATCGCAAATATGCCTGACACATTGGTTTCGAAGGCGGCGGTTTCGACCGGCACCAGATTGTTCTCGAGCGCAACGCCCCAGTTCGCAACCGGTCCGAGCTTCATGGTCAGCCCGAAGAACGGCAGCATGGTATCGCACTCGACCTTCGAGACCGCGTTGTCGTTGCCTTTCATCATGGCGCCCGAGAGCTTGCCGCCCTCGCCTTCAAGCGAGGTGACCTGACCGATCTTCAGGTCCATTTTTCCGGAAGCCACCAGTGCACGCATCTGTTCGACGCTGTGTGGAGCGGCGCGGAAATCATCGCGCCGATGCAGCAGCGTCACGTGCTTGGCAATGGGGTGCAGATTGAGCGTCCAGTCGAGTGCGGAATCGCCGCCGCCGACAATCAGGATATTCTTGTCGCGGAACTGCTCCATCTTGCGCACCGCGTAGAACACCGAGGTGCCCTCATAGGCCTCGATGCCCGGCACCGGCGGGCGCTTGGGCTGGAACGAGCCGCCGCCCGCGGAGATCACGACCACCTTGCATTCGAACACCTGGCCGGCGTCGGTGGTGACGCGAAAGAGAGGATCGCCGATCTTCTCGATCGTCTCCACCATCTCGTTGAGGTGAAAGGTCGGATTGAACGGCTTGATCTGCTCCAGCAGCGCGTCGGTGAGGCCCTGGCCGGTGACAAAGGGAATGCCGGGAATGTCGTAGATCGGTTTTTCCGGATAGAGCTCGGCGCACTGGCCGCCGATCTTGTCGAGGATGTCGACCAGATGCGTCTTCATATCGAGGAGGCCCAATTCGAACACGGCGAACAGTCCGCAAGGACCTGCACCAATAATCAGCACATCGGTTTTGATCGCTTCGCTCATCTCAGCTTCTTTTCGGTTGGACCGCGCCGATGGCCTGGGCGGCGCTTCTGGGGCAGCGTCTGTCTAGCCAACGCCGGTGGAACAGGAAAGCCATAATATGGCAGGTGGCCTTCGCCTCAACCCCTTGCCGGAGCAGGATAACTGGGCTGTAACAACGTGAAACGTTCGGAGACCGCCCCGTGAACGCCCCTGCCCGCCTCGATTCAACGCCGCGCCTGGAGGATTTCCCCTACCGGCTGACCGACAATGTGCGTTTCGCCGACCTCGACCCCAACCAGCACGTCAACAACGCGGTCTATGCGACCTATTTCGAAACCGGCCGCGTCACGCTGATGAAGGACCGCAGCTATGGGCTGATGCCGGACGGCGTCAGCTGGATCATGGTCCGGCTCGACATCCATTTTCGCGCCGAGCTGCGCTGGCCGGGCACCATCGAGATGGGGCTCGGGGTCGTGAAATTCGGCCGCACCTCCGTGACCTTCGATCAGGTGGTGTTCTCCGAAGGCACATGCGTCGCCTCGGCGCAATCGATATCGGTGCTGCTCAATGAGGCGACACGAAAGCCGACACCGCTGACCGAGGAGATCATCGGAAACTTCCAGCGCTGGCTGCGGCGCGGAATGGACGGACGATAATGCGCGCCGCGCTGCTGGCGGTGTTGATCGTCTCCGCGACGATAAAGCCCGCCGCGGCCGATGGATACCATCGCGAGGATTTGCGCATTCCGATGGCGGCTGCGGAAACGGTGGGCCTTGAGGCAATGCTGGTGCGGCCCTCGGGCAGCGGACGCTATCCACTGGCGCTGATCAGCCACGGCGCACCGCGCGATCACACCGCGCGAGCCGACATGTCGCCGTATGGCATGTACCGGCAGGCGATCGAATTCGCGCGGCGCGGTTTCGCAGCGCTGGTCGTGATGCGGCGAGGCTATGGCGAGTCCGGCGGCCGATATGCCGAGAGCAACGGTCGCTGCGCCAATCGTGATTATTTGCGATCGGCCCGGGCGTCTGCCGAAGATTTGGCCGCCGCGATCCGCGCCATGCAGGACCGCACCGACGTTTCCATAAGCGGCATGATCGCGGTCGGCTCCTCGGCGGGCGGCTTTGCCAGCATCGCGCTCGCCGCCACTGCGCCGCCCGGACTCGTCGCCGCGATCAGCTTCGCCGGCGGGCGCGGTTCACGTGCCGATGACGATGTCTGCGACGAGGCGGCACTGGTGCGGGCATTTGCGGCGCTCGGCCGGACGTCGCGAATTCCGACGCTGTGGATCTATGCGGAGAACGACAAGTTCTTTCGCCCCGACCTCGCGCACCGGATGCACGCGGCGTTCACCGGCGCCGGCGGGCGCGCCGAATTGATCGACGCCCCTGCGTTCCGCGACGACGGCCACACGCTGTTCTCGAGGGGCATTGCGCTATGGACCCCGATGGTCGATCGCTTCCTGCACGAGCAGAACCTGGGAACGCGGGAACTGGCCGCAGCACCGCTTCCGGCAGCGCTTTCGCCGCCGCCCCGCTTGGGTGAAAAAGGCCGCTCAGCCTTTGCAGATTATTTGTCCGCGAGCCCTCACAAGGCATTTGCGGTGTCCCCGACCGGCGGCTTTGGCTACCGTGCCGGGCAGCGGTCCGCCGTCGCGGCGCAGGACGCGGCCCTTGCCGCATGCGCAAAGGCTGCCGCCGACTGCGCGGTTTATGCGGTCGATGAGGGACTGGTCGAAAGGGAGCGCGCCGGGGCGCGCTGAACCATCCGGCGGAGCCGGACGAGGTTCTACGCCTGCCGTTCCGGCGTGGAGACCACGAGGCCGTCGAGTTCGTCGGAGACCTTGATCTGGCACGACAGGCGCGAATTCGGCCGTACGTCGAAGCCGAAATCCAGCATGTCCTCTTCCATCGGCGTGGGCGAGCCGACCTTCTCGCGCCATTCTTCCTCGACATAGACGTGGCAGGTCGCGCAGGCGCAGGCCCCGCCGCATTCGGCTTCGATGCCCGGAATGGCGTTGCGGATCGCGGCTTCCATCACGGTCGCGCCGTTTTCGACTTCAATGGTTCGTTTTTCGCCGGAATGGTCGACAAAGTGGATTTTGGCCATGATCGCTCGTGCTGCCGGTATACGGTAGGAGGGTCCCCGGCAGTCCTATAACGGGTCGATCCGCACAGCGCCAGCGGTCGGAACGAAAACCTAAGGGGCTAATTTGGCGGGGTTTTGGCGGGCGTCAGACGCAGGCCCGCGTCAGGACCGGCGCAGAATCGCCTCGATCGCCGCCCGCGCCCGCGCAATGGCCTCGTCGAGTTCGGCAACAAGGCGGGACGGATCGGCGCCATCGGCAAGAACCGCCTCCAGCCGGGCGGCGGTTTCCGCCACACCGAAGGCGCCGATCGCGCGGGCCGAGCCCTTCAGCGTATGGGCCAGCGCATCGGCATCTGCCGGCACGGTGGCAAGCATGGCCATCAGCTTGGCCGACTGGGCCGCGAACATCGCCAGCACCTCCTGTTCGAGGCCGGCATCGTCAAGCGTCATGCGCTTAAGGTGTTCGAAATCGATCGGACCGTCATCGGGAGCGAGCGGCGGCGATGGCATCCATTGTATCCGTTCAAGGTGAAGCGGCATGGCCTGACCCACATCTCCCCGCCGGACCGATCCAGGCAGGGCCGTTTTGGCCACCCAATCACGAAACTGGTTAATGGAACGTTCACCGGAATTGCCGCAACTTTGCCTACTTTTCGCCGAGGACTTGCCGCAAAGGACGGTCTCCCACGGGAATTTCGAGTATCCGTAAGGCCTTAAGCCACAAAGCTGTTAACGATGATTAAGAAAGTCTTAATCGCGGCCATTTCATTCGCATCACTCAACCAATAGGATGTTTGCGGATGTAGCGGACAAGCCGCCGACGGGGCGCGGCTGCGTCCGTGTGGGGGCAAAGATCCGGCTTGGGCTTGCGGGGGCGTTTGCAAGACCAGCTGGACGCGTAAAAAGTAAGAGGGCTCGACTGAACATGGCGAACAATCCCAAGAAGGTCAAAGATCCCACCGAAGTCGCGCTTTCCGCCATTCAGGAAGCGCTGAACATCAGTGACACCACTGTCGATCCCAATCGCAATTCGATCGGCAACAACGACCTTTCGCCATCAAGCATTTCGTCCACGCCCCCGGCCTATTCCGAAACCCCGTTCGATACGCGCGTTGATACGCGGTCTGGCGTCGACCGCCAGGTCTTCGATCCGATCGAAGAGCCGCGCGCCCCGCGTCGCGCCGCCAACGACGACCGCGAAACCATCGGACAAATTCTCCAGGCAATCCAGAAGGGCCGTCCTGCCCGCGGCGTCTATACGCTTGCCACCGTGTTCGCCGGCGTCTGGATCGTCGGCTGCGCACTGCTGACCGCCGCGTTCCTGCCTTCGCTGCAGGCCGCAATGGGACAGAGCGGCGGCGTGCTGGTGCTGGGCGGCCTTGCCGCGCTGTTCTTTGCGCCGGTGCTGCTGTTCTATTTCCTCGCCAGCCTTGCCTGGCGCGGCCAGGAAATGCGGATGATCGCGCAATCGATGGCGCAGGTCGCGATCCGCTTCTCCGAGCCCGAAGGTGCCGCCTCGGACTCGATGGTGACGGTCGGCCAGGCGATCCGCCGCGAAGTCGCTGCGATGGGCGACGGCGTCGAACGCGCGATCGCGCGCGCCGGCGAACTGGAAACGCTGGTGGCCAACGAAGTCGCGGCGCTGGAGCGTGCCTATTCCGACAACGAAGTGCGCATCCGCGCGTTGCTGCAGGATATCGCCCATCAGCGCGACAATCTGGTCGGCCAGGCCGAGCAGGTTCGCAGCGCCATTTCCGGCGTGCAGATCGACCTGCGCCACGACATCGCGCTGATCTCGGACGCGATCGCCTCGCGCGTCGACGAAGTCGCGAAAAGCATCACCGGCGCGCTGGAAGAACGCGGCGCCCACATCACCACCGCCTTGAGCCATGCCGGCGACAACATGATCCTCGCGCTCGGCGAGCGCGGCGGCGACCTGCTCGACCGCCTCGAGGAAGCCAGCGCCGAGACCACGCGCGCCGTGCTCGACGCCTCGGAGCGGCTGACCACCAGCCTCAACTTCAAGACCGGCCACGTCCATGACGAGTTCGTCGATCTGGCCGATCGCGTCCACGAGATGCTGAACGAACGCATCGACCGCATCACCGGCGAGTTCGAGCAGCGTTCCTCGACCATCGTCGACGGCATTTCCGACCGCACCGAACAGGTCCACGACTCCCTGAAGAATTCCAGCGACTCGCTGCTGCTCGAGCTCGAGCTGCGCAGCGGCGATCTCGTCAGCAAGATCGACGAGGCCGGCAACCGCCTGGCGACCCGCATCATGACCTCCGGCGACAAGGCCAGCGACGCGCTCGACGTGACCGTGAACTCGCTGGTCGCCAAGGTCGTCAGCCAGACCGAGACCGCGCATG
This sequence comes from Bradyrhizobium sp. AUGA SZCCT0160, assembly GCF_018130105.1. NCBI lineage: Bacteria > Pseudomonadati > Pseudomonadota > Alphaproteobacteria > Hyphomicrobiales > Nitrobacteraceae > Bradyrhizobium > Bradyrhizobium sp. AUGA SZCCT0160. The sequence continues at coordinate 16,948 of NZ_JAFCMD010000039.1, read as the reverse complement.
ACAGCCTCTCGCTGCAGATGAGCGCGTTCGACGAACTGGTGAAGAACCAGGGCAGCGAACTGGTCGAGAAATTCGCCCGCGACTCAGGCACGCTCGGCGCCCTGATCACCCGTCACATCTCCGAATTCGACCGCACCGTCAAAACCTTCGGCGGCGAGATCGTCGACCGCATGGGCCAGCGGACGCAGGACATCGCCGAGAGCCTGAAGAACTATGTCGACACCTTCGACACCCGCCTGATCTCCAACAGCGGCGAGATCACCGCCTCGCTCGATCAGCGCCTGCTGCAGTTCGAAACCACGCTGAGCACGCGCGTCAACCACCTCGACAACTCGCTCGACACCAAGATCCGGTCGTTCGACGAGACCGTCGACGGCCGCCTGAAAGCGCTCGAACAGACCTTCGACACCCGCGCCAGGTCCGTCACCGAGACGATCGATGATCGCCTCGGCACACTGGCGAGCTCGTTGACCGATGGTGCCGCGCAGGCAATCCACTCGATCGACTCGCGTCTCACCGAACTCACCTCGTCGCTGACCGGAGGCACCACGCAGGCCATCCAGTCGATCGACTCCCGCCTCACCAACCTGACGACGTCGCTGACGGTTGGCGCCGCGCAGGCCGTCGAAGCTATCGACCAGCGCCTCACCAACGTCACCACCTCGCTGACCGTCGGCGCTGCGCAAGCAGTCGAAGCCATCGACCAGCGCCTCGGCAACGTCACCACGTCGCTGACCGTTGGCACCGCGCAAGCGGTCGAAGCCATAGACCAGCGCCTCGGCAATGTCACCACGTCGCTGACCGTTGGCACCGCGCAGGCCGTCGAAGCCATCGACCAGCGCCTCACCAACGTCACCACGTCGCTGACGGTTGGCACCGCACAGGCAGTCGAAGCCGTGGACCAGCGCATCACCAGCGTGACCCAGACCATCGACGGCCGCAGCGCCTATCTGATCGACACCATCGCGGCGCGGTTCCAGGATATCCACCAGGGTATCGAAACCCGGGTCGGCGCCGTCGCCACCGACATCGACATGCGCGTCGCCCAGTTCGAGGATTTGCTCGGCTCGCGCGTCGAAGCCGTGGCCGGCCGTATCGAAAGCAGCGGCCGTCAGGCCAGCGACGACCTCATGGCGCGCGCCGAGCTGTTGTCCTCGGGCATCAGGTCGCACGTCGAGGACGCCGAGCGCTCGCTCACCAACCTCGTGGTCAACACCTCTGAAACCATCCAGACCGGCGCGCGTACCGCGCAGCAGGCGCTGCTCACGGTTTCGTCCGATGTCGGCGCCCAGCTGAGGCTGACATCGGCCGAGGTCGAAAGCTCCCTCACCGCCGTCGGCACCGGTGCCGCGAACTCGATCCTCACCAGCGCCCGCGAGGCCCAGACCTCGCTGGTCTCGGCTTCCAGCGAAGCGGCGTCCCAGATCAAATTGCTGGCCGACGACGTCGAGCGCACGCTCTCGGCCGCCGGCAACGCCACCGCTGCGTCGGTACTCTCCGGCGCCCGCGAGGCCCAGACCACGCTGGTTACGGCGTCCGCGGACGCGGCAAGCCAGGTCAAGTCGCTCGCAGCCGACGTCGAACGTGCCCTGTCGGCCGCCGGATCCGCCACTGCCGAAGCCGTCACGACCGGCGCCCGCGAAGCCCAGAACACCTTGATCGCGGCCTCGACGGAGGCCACCAACCAGGTCAAGTCGCTGGCCGCCGATGTGCAGCGCTCGCTGTCGATCGCCGGCACCGCCACCGCCGAATCGATTACCGCCGGCGCCCGCGAGGCGCAGAGCACGCTGGTCAACGCGTCCACGGATGCGGCGAACCAGGTCAAGTCGCTCGCCGCCGACGTGCAGCGCTCGCTGTCGATCGCCGGCACCGCCACCGCGGAATCGATTACCGCCGGTGCCCGCGACGCCCAGAACACCCTCATCAACGCGTCCGCGGATGCGGCCAGCCACGTCAAGTCGCTCGCTGCCGACGTCGAACGCTCGCTCTCGGCCGCCGGTACCGCCACCGCCGAGGCCATCACATCAGGAGCACGCGAAGCCCAGAACACCCTCGTCACCGTTTCCACGGATGCAACCAGCCAGGTCAAGTCGCTCACGGCCGACGTCGAGCGTTCGCTGTCTGCGGCCGGCACCGCCACTGCCGAGGCCATCACATCGGGTGCACGCGAAGCCCAGAACGCCCTCCTCACCGCATCAACGGATGTCGCGACCAAGGTCGCGTCGCTGGCAGCCGACATGCAACGTTCGCTCTCGATGGCAGGCAATGCCACCGCCGAGTCGATCACATCGGGCGCCCGTGAAGCGCAGAGCGCGCTCACTACCGCGTCGACGGAAGCCGCCGACCACGTCAAGTCGCTGGCCATCGATGTCGAACGCACGCTGAGCGCGGTCGGCGCCGGCACCGCCGCCGCGATCCTCGGCACCGCGCGCGAAGCGCAGAGCTCGTTCGCCGCGACCTCGGCCGACGCCGCAAGCCAGATCAAGGCAATCGCCAGCGACATCGAGCGTTCGCTCGCAGCGGTCACCGCCGCCACCACCGACAACATCCAGACCACGGCGCAGACCGCGCAGAACGCGATCCAGGCCAGCGCGCAGAATGCACAGAGTGCACTCGTCGCCGCGTCGAACGAAGTCAGCTCCAAGGTCAAGACGACCTCGGCCGACATCGAACGCTCGGTGCTGTCGGCCAGCAGCAATTTCGGCTCGACGATGACCGGCAAGACCGACGAAATCGTGACCTACGTTCAGCAGCAGACCGATCGTCTGGCGCAGATCGTGGACAGCCGCCGTGGTTCGCTGGTCGAGGCGCTCAGCGCCAAGACCACCCAGCTCACGACCGAGCTCGACCGCGTCACCGCCGACTCGCTGAAGTCGATCGAGACAAGGGGCCAGGCGTTCTCGCAATCGATGGCGACCCATGGCTCGGAAGTCGCCCGCACGATCACCTCCGCGGGCGATATGGCTACCGGCGCGGTGGCCAAGTCGCTGAAGGATCTCGAGCAGTCGTCGCGTTCGGCCATCGACCAGTCGCGTCAGGTTTCGATCGCGGCCGTCACCGAAATGCAGGAGACCAGCAAGATCCTGCGCACCGACACCGTCGCGCTGTTCGAGCGGCTGCGTGAAGGCAACATCCTGCTGCAGGAAGTGCTGACCGGCGCTCACGACAACCTCAACTCGCTGGAGCGCGCCTTGGTGACCCGCGTGGCCGACTTCGTGTCCGCCATGAACGACGTCACCTCGCGCAACGGCGTCGCGACCCAGACGCTGGAAGACCAGCTCACCACCTTCAACAGCAAGACCTCGAAGGCGCTGGAGGATCTCGGCTCGCTGTCGAGCGAGTTCGAAATCCACGGCAAGGCGCTGGTCGATGCCGCCACGGCGGTCGAACAGGCCAACCGCACCACCACGACGTCTGTCGCCGAACGCAAATCGCAACTTGAATCGCTGGTGACCACCATCGATCTGCGCACCACCGACCTTGATCAGCGGCTGTCGCGCTTCACCGGCTTGCTGGATGAATCGCTTGCCGCCGCCGAGGAACGCGCCCGCGACATCGCCCGCGTGGTGGCGGAAACCGCCGGCGCCGGTTCTGCCGCGATCAGCCGTCAGTTCGAAGCGGTCCGTGTCGCAGCCGAAAACGAGCGGCACCAGACCATCGACGCCATGAACGAACTGTACCAGCAGAGCAACGCCGAAACGGACGCGATGTTCAAGCAGTCGACCGAGAAGTTCGGCGCCATGGTGGTGGCCATGAAGCAGATGGCCTCCGAGATGCATCACGAGCTCGAGGCGACCCGCAACGAACTGCGCCGCGGCGTGCTCGAAATGCCGCAGGAGGCCGCCGACAACACCGCGCAGATGCGCAAGGTGATCGTCGACCAGATCGAGGCGCTGGCCGAACTCAACCGGATCGTCGCCCATCACGGCCGCGGCCTCGACGTCATGACGACGAGCCGCGCCAGCGTGCAACGCCAGGAAGAACCCGTGATGGCAGCAGCCGCTGGCGGCGCCCGCAATGACGTGCGCATGCGCGACACCGCCAGCGCGTCGAACCTGCCGCCGCCGGATCTCGGCATGCCGGCGACGCGCCGCACCGAAGCGCCGCCGGTCAGCCCGGCGAGCAACCAGGATGGCGGTCGCGACGGCTGGCTGTCGGACCTGCTCAGCCGTACCGACGCCGGTGGTCCGAGCGGTCGCGAGGCTCCCCGCCCGCGCGCGCAGCAAAGCCCGGCCAATCCGCTGGAATCGCTGTCGCTCGACATCGGCCGGCTGATGGATCGCAATCTCGCGGCCGAGATGTGGGATCGCTATCAGCGCGGCGAGAGCAAGGCTTTCACCAAACGGCTCTACACGCCCGCCGGCCAGAAGGCTTTCGATGAGGTCGCCCGCAAATACCGCGCCGACCGTACCTTCAAGCAGACGGTCGACCGCTACATCGCCGAGTTCGAACGCTTGCTCGACGAAGTTGCCCGGGAGGATCGCGGTCCGCAGGCGCTGCGCGGCCACCTGACCTCGGAGACCGGCCTCGTCTACACCCTGCTCGCGCATGCGGCGGGACGGCTGGGGTAAGGTTCGGGTTCAAGCTTACGAGATAAAAACGGAGGCCTCACGGCCTCCGTTTTGTTTTGCGTCTTTGCGAGGAGCGCAGCGACGACGCAATCCATTCTTCCGACGCGGCAAGATTGCTTCGCTTCGCTCGCAATGACGGCTCTCGCGGCGATTTCTCGCTGCTACTCAACATTCCCTATTTGCCGATACCTATTGCCGCTTCTGTCTGCTCGGCGCGGCGGCGGGCAAGGGCCGATCCGGGCGACGCACCGGCATCGGCGTCCGCATTGGCTCGATATCGATCTCGCGAAGCGGCGACGCCTGCAGCGCCGCGATCAGGGCTTCACCGGTCAAGTTGCCCTTGACGGCGCTTGCAGCGGCGAGGCGTCGCTGGCTTCGAGGCGGCTGATTCAGGTTCCTAGCCATGCTGATTAATTTAGATCATCCAGGTTGAATTCCAATGATCATCAACTCGCGACTGATTGCTTCGCTTCGCTCGCAATGACGGAGTTCACAGCGATTAGCGATCTACAATTACTGCCGCTTCTGCCCGCTCGGCGCTGCAGCCGCAGCGGGCGGTCTGGGCGCGGCCGGCCTGGCTGGTGGCGGCGCGGCTTCCGGCGCCGGCGCGGCGTTGTTGCTGCCGCCGAAAATCACCCGGCTCGGATTGCGGTCGAAATTGTTCACCGCGCGGCTGATGTCGGCGAGCGTACGGCGGCCATCGGAAATCAGCGCGCCCGTGCGCTTGTCTAGATCGTCAGCCAGTTCGCGGATCGACTTCACCATCAGGTTCAACTCGCCGCCGTTGGCACCGCCCGCGATGGTGTTGAGGCCGAGCATGAGATTGTCGGCCTTGAGCATGACGCCGTCGACCTTGAGCATGACGTTGTCGATCTTCTCGGAGTTGCGCGCGAGCGCTCCCGTAAAAGTCTCGAGGTTCCGCAGCGAGTTCTTCACTGACTCCTGGTTGTCGGCGACGATCCGGTTGACGTTTTGCAAGGTGGCGCGGATCGACTCCGTGACGTCCTGCAGCGCGGCCGGATCGGCGGTCAAAACCGGAACGCCGTCCTCGTCCAGCGGCACGGGTGGCGCCCCCTCCTCGCCGCCCTTGAGCGAGATCGCAGCCACGCCGGTCAGTCCCTGGAATTCGAGGCCGACCAGGGTGTCCTTGCGGATCGGGGCGTTGTTCTCGACCATCGCCAATGCGACGACGCGACGCGGGTTGTCCAGCTTCACGCGGACAACTTCGCCTACCCGGATACCGTTAAAATTGACGCTGCCGCCATTGCGCAAGCCGGTCGCCGGGCCTTCGAAAATCACCCGCAGCGGACTGCGCGCCTTGGTGGTGTGCAGACTCTGGAACCAGAGTACGAATCCGAACGCCGCCGCGATCACCGCCAGGGTGAAGGCTCCGATCAGGACGTAGTTCGCCCGCGTTTCCATAACTCAAACTACTCCGGTACTGGGGCTCGGTTCTGATCAGAACCAGGCGCCCGACTTTATCCTTTTGACGCGTTTTCTTCACGCGAACCGGTACCCGCTTCGCTCGAAAACGCTCTAGCCCATCACAGCGCGGGCGCGTTTGCCGTGAAAATATTGCTGCAGCCATGGATGCTGCGAGGCCTGCATGTCGGCAATTGATCCTGCTGCAATGATCTTACCGTTCCCTAAAACGGCGATACGGTCGCAAGCCGTGTAAAGGCTGTCGAGGTCGTGGGTTACCATGAAAACGGTCAGCCCCAAAGTACGCTGCAGGGTGCGGACCAGTTCGTCGAAATCGCCGGCGCCGATCGGGTCGAGGCCCGAGGTCGGCTCGTCCAGGAACACCAGTTCCGGATCGAGCGCGAGCGCGCGCGCCAGCGCCACGCGCTTGATCATGCCGCCGGAAAGCTCGGACGGAAACCTGTCGGCGACTTCGGGCTTCAGGCCCACCATGCCGAGCTTGGCCACCATGACCTCGTCGAGCAGGCGCTGCGAGAGGTTGAGATATTCGCGCACCGGGAACTGGATGTTCTGCCGCACGGTAAGCGAGGAGAACAGCGCGCCTTGCTGGAACAGCACGCCCCAGCGCCGTTCGACCCCGCGCCGCTCGGCCGTAGAGGCCTTGTCGAGATCGACGCCGAACACTTCGATGCGGCCGGCGACCTTGGGAACGAGGCCGATGATGGTGCGCGTCAGCACGGATTTGCCCGCGCCCGACGGGCCGACAAAGCCCAGGATCTCGCCGCGCTTCACGTCGAGATTGAGCCCGTCGAGAATCCGCGTCTTGCCGAACTGCACCGTGATGTCGCGGACCCGGATGATGGCGTCGGAAATCTCGCCCACCATGGTCACATTCCGATCGATGCGAAGAAGATGGCGAACACGCCATCCATGACGATGACCAGGAAAATTCCCTTCACCACCGACGACGTGGTGTGTTGTCCGAGCGATTCGGCGCTGCCCTGAACCGCAAGCCCCTCGACACAGGCCACGATGCCGATCACCGCGGCCATGACCGGCGCCTTGATGAGCCCGACGATGAAATGATTGATCGAGATGGCGTCGCGCAGCCGCAGCAGGAAGGCTTCCGGTTCGACGCCGCCATAGAGATACGCCACGAGACCGCCGCCATAGAGTGCTGCCATCGCGCCGAGGAAAGCCAAAATCGGCAACGCCATGACCAGCGCCAGCATGCGCGGCAGGATCAGGACCTCGATCGGATCGAAACCCATGGTGCGCAGCGCGTCGATCTCCTCGCGCATTTTCATCGAGCCGAGTTCGGCGGTGTAGGCCGAGCCCGAACGCCCCGCCACCATGATCGCCACCAGCAGCACGCCGATCTCGCGCAGCACCAGCACGCCGAGCATGTCGACCACGAAAATATCGGCACCGAACTGACGGAAATGGAAAATGCCCTGCTGCGCGATGATGCAGCCGATCAGGAACGTGATCAGCACCACGATCGGCACCGCGCGCCAGCACACCTGCTCCAGATGATGAACGGTGGAGGTCAGGCGGAAACCGCGGGGACGAATCAGGACATGGCCGGCCGCCGCCAGCACCGCGCCGAGCATCTCGATCAACCCGACCAGGGTGCCGCCGACGCCGGCGACGCTGCGGCCGATCTGCTCCAGCATGCCCGTGATCGTCACCGAACGGGTCTGGACGACAGGGTCGGCTTTGACCCGGCGCACCTCGTCGACGAGGCTGGAATAATTCGCCGACAGGCCGGCGATCTTGGCCTCGATGCCGCCATCGGTCAGGCTGCGGCGCAGCCGTTCGATCAGCCAGGCGCCGAACGTATCGAGTTTCGACACCTGTGAGACGTCGATGAAGATGTTCGCGCGGCTGCCGCGAAGCTTCTCGGCGTCGGCCACCATTTTCTCGAGCGCCGGGGCAAAGCGGGCCGTCCACGAACCGGCAGCGCACAGCGCAAGCCCGTTGCCTTGGGCTATCCGCTCCAGTGTCGGATCGCCGCTCACGATGCCCTCCCCCCGGTTGGCTCGCTAGTCATGCAATAGGTATGGTCCGGCACGCCGCACTGCCTTGTAGAATCTGTCCCTAACCAGCCATAGTTGGTAGCGGGGGGCAAGCTCACGGTTCAGAAATTGCCAGATTTTAAAATGACTTCCGGCCGATCCCAGGAATTTGCCCGACAGCTTGTTGCCCATATCGAGCGCTGGCCGATCGCCGGCGCCTTCACCATCAGCCGGGGGGCCAAGACGGAAGCGGTTACCGTCGTCGCCGAAGTCAGCCATGGCGGCCATACCGGGCGCGGCGAGTGCGTTCCCTATCCCCGCTATGGCGAAACGGTGGAAGCGACCCTGGCTGCCCTTCAGGCGATGCAGGAACCGCTGTCCAGGGGATTGGACCGAACGGCCCTGCAGGCCGCGATGCCAGCAGGCGCCGCCCGTAACGCGCTGGATTGCGCGCTGTTGGACCTCGAGGCCAAAAGCAGGGGCCAGCGCGCCTGGACCCTGCTCGGCCGGCCGGCGCCGCGAGCCTGCACCACCGCCTACACGATTTCGCTCGGAACGCCGCAGGCGATGGCGGCAGCGACCGCCAGGGCCGCGCGCCGCCCGCTGCTCAAGATCAAGCTCGGCGGCGACGGCGACGAGCGGCGGATCGCCGCCGTCCGCAAGGCCGCCCCCGAATCCGAGTTGATCGTGGACGCCAACGAGGCCTGGACCTCGGACAATCTCGAACGGAACCTCAATGCCTGCGCCGAACTCGGCGTGACGCTGGTCGAGCAACCGCTTGCCGCCGCCCATGATGGTGCGCTGGCGCGCATCAGGCGGCCGGTCGCGGTCTGCGCCGACGAAAGCGTGCATGACCGCGCCTCGCTCAGCGGCCTTCGCGAGCGCTATGACGCCGTCAACATCAAGCTCGACAAGACAGGCGGATTGACAGAAGCGCTTGATATGACCGATGCCGCCCACGAACTCGGCTTCGAAATCATGATCGGCTGCATGGTTGCCACCTCGCTCGCGATGGCCCCTGCAATGCTGCTGGCGCAACACGCGCGCTTCGTCGACCTCGACGGCCCGCTATTGCTCGCGCACGACCGCGAGGACGGGCTGCGCTACGAAGGCAGTCTGGTCTATCCGCCGGAAGTCGCGCTCTGGGGCTGATGCGGTAGATTCTATTTTTGACGCGTTTTCTAGCGCGAACCGGTGCCCACTTCGCTTGAAAACGCTGTCAGCCGGTGCCGCGCCAGCCACATCACGATCGCGGCCAGCAGTGCCATCGCCGCCATCACGTAATAGACCCGCTGCCCATAGCCCGCATAGACCAATCCCGACACCACCGACGCCGTGCCGCTGACGATGCCGCCGCAGGCCGCAAGATAGCCCTGCCCGCGCGCCATCACATGGCCGGGCACGTGACGCACCAGCAGTCCCATGACGCCGACCTGCGTCAATCCATAGGTCAGGCCATGCGCGAGCTGCACCAGGGACAACACCACGACTGACGGCTCCTGCGCGGTGATTAGCCAGCGCGCCACCGCGCTGAGCGCGCCGATCACCACCAGCAGCGCCGGGGCCAGCGTGAAACGCGGCGAGAGCGCGAACACCACGATCTCGGCGAGCACGCCCAACACCCACAGGCCGGCGATGGTCAGACCGTCCAGGCCGGACGCCTGCCAGGTGATGGAAGCAAAGGCGTAGTAGGCGGCGTGACTGCCCTGGATCAGCGCGGCCGCGACGATGATGGCGAGGAAACCGGGATCGCGCAGCAAGGCGCTCGCGCCAAGCACCGCGGTCGCCTGCGGTTTTGGCCGGTCCAGCGGCTGCAGCCCGAGGCTCGCGACGGCGCCGAGCGCCGCTACCGCCGCAATGACCCAGATCAGCTGGCTAGCTGCAATGAAATCGACCAGCAGGCCGCAGATCAATGCGCCCACCACGAAGGCTGCAGAACCCCACAGCCTCAGCGGTCCGTAATTCAGGCCATAGCGCGCCACCCCGCCGAGCGCATAGGCGTCCGTCAGCGGCACCATCGGGGTCCACAGGCAGCAGGTCACGGCATAAGCGAGCAGCACCGCGAGCGGCAGATATTGCGTGCCGATCACCGCAAAGCCGAGCGCGGTGGCGGTCGCGGTGACGATCAGGACCGCGCGCAGCGAATAGCGCCGCCCCGCGGCGCCGGTCACGAACGGCAGCACGGTAAATCGCGTCACCGCAGGAACCGCGGAAATGATTCCGATCCAGAAGGCGTCGATGCCGACCGACTTCAGCCACAGCGTGAAAAACGGCAGATGGGTGCCCATCGTCCCGAACGTCGCGCCGTAGAACAGCGCCAGCCGCGCCGCGAATCGCTTCGATGCGCCTTGAGATGCGATGGGGATTTGTGATTCGCTTGGCATCAATTCAATTGCGATTCGCCCGATATCGTGTTGTTTCGTTATCGCAACGCGCGGTGATTTGCGCGAAGAGTTTAGCATGGCCGACGAAGCATTCGCCCTTTCGCCGATCTCAGCACGCGCCGCGCTGCCGGGTGAGGAAGACTATGCTGCGATCAGCGAAGCCTTCATGGAGACTTCGCGCGGCCGCTGGTTTCTCGGCGAATATGCTAAGCGCAACCGCAACGCCGACACCAGCATGGTGCTCGACGCGGTGGCGCGGATCGAGCAAAGCCTGGCCGCGCAGAAGGAAGAGAGCCTTGCCATCCAGCGGGAGGCTGCGAACGCACAGCGCGAAGCTGCCAACGCACAGCGAGCGGCGGCGGACGCCGTCGCGGACAATAGCCTCGCCGAGGCCAAGTTAGTTGAGGCCTTGATTGCGATTCGCGGGGCGCTGGAGGCGGCGCAGACCTCGGCGATGGGGGCGATCGACGGACTGGCGCTGAACGAGAAGCTGGCGCCGGTGCGCAAAGGCGCGCGGGTGATTCGCGAGATTGCCTGGCGGTTGCGGGAAATCGGCAATGACAGCCGAATCTGCGACCTGATCGATTCGCAGGTTCAGGTCATCGAGAAGGGCGCCGAGCAAATCTCCTCCGACGAGGCCAAAGCGGCGCTGGAGGCCGCGTTCGCCTCGCTTGCCGGACGGATCGCAGAATTCAGTGATGAAGAGACGCCCGCCCCCGTGGCGCAGGATGAGTCCCCGGCGGTCGCCGAGATGATCGAGGAAGCGCCCGCCTCGCAAACTCAGGCTGCAACCAGTGCCTTTTCGACCGACGCCGTAGCTCCGGCCACCGAAGCCGTCGCCGCTGAAGTTGTGATCGCCGAAGCTGTGGTCTCCCAGGCCGAGGCCGCGCTGGAGGAAGTGGAAACCGCCGAGACGGCCGGGATTGAACTCACCGCCGAGGCTGCCGACGCCCACGACGAGGCAGTCCTCGACATGATCGCGATGGAGATGGGCGCGCCCGATCCCATCGACGACGATGAGTTCGCCGAACCGGAGATCGAGCAAGCCCACATCGCAATGCCGATGGTTGAGGAAACCCGGTTTGCGGAGCCGGTTGTTGAGGAGGCTCAGATTGTCGAGCCGCTTCCGGCCCCGCCCGAAATCGTCGCTGCATTGCCCGAGCCAATGATGTCCGCACCGGTCGCGCCGCCGGTTCAACCACCACCTCAGCCGGTTGCCCAAGCCATGCCGGAACCGGCGCTGGAAGTCTCGCTCGGCTCGTCGATCATCGCCAGCGGCATCGTGCGCAGACCTGTTGCGGGCAATGATCCGCTGGCCCCGATCCGGCGCATGAGCCAGGCCGAGAAGATCGCGTTCTTCTCGTGAAGCCGACCTCCCCGGCTCCCGAAATCGAACAGTGACCGAGGTCACGTACAGCACCCACACCCCAAACTAGCCTGTCCGCCGGACATCTCGCCTTGAGATTGGATGGAGGACACTCATGCCAGGGTTCAAATCATTGGCGCTTTGCGCCGGTCTGTTGGGCAGCCTGCTGAGCTTGGCGCACACCAGCACCGCTTCTGCAGAGGCGGTGAACGCTGCCATCAGCGACGGCGTTCGATCGCTGCCGGCCGAGCAGCGGGTCGCGCTCGTGATCGGCAACGCGAACTACCAGGTCGCGCCGCGGCTCGCCAATCCGAGCAACGATGCGCGATCGGTGGCGCAGCTCCTCAACACGGCGGGCTTTGAAGTCATCACGGCGACCGATCTGACGCGCAGCGACATGATTAAGGCGGTGGAGGGTTTCATTGACCGGGTTGCCGATCGCGGACCCAATGCCGTCGCCATGATTTACTATGCCGGGCACGGCGTGCAGCTCGAGGGCGAGAATTACCTGCTGCCGATCGACGCGAGAATTTCCAAGCTGTCGGATCTCGACAGCAATTCGCTGCGTCTGGTCGACCTGATGGGGACGCTGGAAACCATCACGAGCCGGATGCGGATCGTCGTGCTCGACGCCTGCCGCAACAATCCCTTTCCCGACGTCGACGATTCCGGGCGCGGCCTTGCGATGGTCGATGCGCCGGCCGGCTCGATCGTCGGGTATTCGACGGCGCCGGGCATGGTCGCCCATGATGGCGATGGCAATCACAGCCCCTATACGTCGGCATTCCTGAACATCGCGCGGCAGCCCAATCTGCCGATCGAGCAATTATTCAAGCGCGTTCGTCTCGAAGTGAACAACGCCACCGGCGGCCGGCAGACGCCGTGGGAAAGCTCGTCGCTGACCAACGACTTCTATTTCTTCGGCGATACGGCTGTCGCGGCAACCCGCGCGCCCGATCGCGGCCCGGTGGTCCAGATGGCGTCGAACCTGCCTTCGCGTTCGGTGCGTCAGGCCTATGATTACGTCCTGTCGGAAGGTTCGCCCGAACATTATGAGGAATTCATTCAGCTGTATCCGTCCGACCCGCTGTCCGATCGCGTCCGCGTGCTGCTCGGCAACTACCGGCAGTCATATGCATGGCACAAGGCGGTGCTCACCAACACATCTGGCGGCTACAGGTCGTTCCGCGACCGCTTCCCCGATAGTCCGTATGCGCGCACCGCATTGAGGCTGCAAGCACAGCCGAGACACGTTCCGCTGATGCACTTCAACCGCCTGTCGAAGCATTCGGGCCATCATGGACATGGCTTTTCGCACGGCCATCGGGCGCCATCCCTGGCCTCATCGGCAAAGGGAATGAATGCGTCCGCCTCGATGCACGGCCACAGGCCGGGCAGGTTCACCCACACCTCCTCCAGGATGAACGCCCACGCCCCTGCCAATCACATGCATGGCAAGAGCCGATTCCACGACCGCGGACCGCGCAGGATGGGCGGCGGCATGCACAGCCATTCCAGCCACCGCTTCGCCGCGAACCACTCGCGTAGCTCGTTTGCTCACTCGCGGCATTCGTTTGGTGGTGGCCGCTCATTCGGCGGCGGCGGTTCGTTTGGCGGTGGCCGTTCGTTTGGCGGCGGAGGGTTCAGGCGCTGAGCCGCATGACCTGCGGCGTCCGGTCGCACCCAATCAGGCGACCAGCTTGGCGAACAGGTCGGCGTCGACATTGCCGCCGGAGAGAACGATGACGACGTTCTTGCCGCGCACATCGATCCGGCCGGCCAGCAACGCGGCAAGGCCGACGGCGCCGCCGGGTTCGACCACCAGCTTCAGTTCCCGGTAGGCATAGGCTACCGCCGCCCCGACTTCGGCATCGGAGGCGACCACGCCCTGGGCCAGCAGCTTGCTGTTGATCGAGAACGTCATCACGCCGGGGATCGCGGCCATCAGGGCGTCGCAGATGGTGCGATCGGCCGCATGATGGGCTTCGCGATGGCCGGCGCGCAACGAGAGACCGTGATCGTCATAGCCCTCGGGTTCGGCGACGATCAGCGTCGATTGCGGAAAGCGCGCCTTGATGGCCGTCGCAACGCCCGCGATCAGCCCGCCGCCGGAAGCCGGCGCCACCACGATGTCGGGCATCAGGCCAAGCGCAGTCATATCCTCCGCGATCTCGCGGCCCGCGGTGCCCTGCCCCGCGATCACGAAGGGATCGTCATAGGGACGCACCAGGGTTGCACCGCGCTTGCTCGCGATCTCCCTGGAGATCGCCTCGCGATCTTCCTTGTCGCGGTCATAGAGCACAACCTCGGCGCCATAGCCCTTGGTGCGCTCGCGCTTGGTCAGCGGCGAGTCCTTGGGCATCACGATGGTCGCCTGCATGTTGAGTATCTGCGCCGCCGCCGCCACGCCCTGGGCGTGGTTGCCGGACGAGAACGCGACCACACCGCCGCCGCGTTCGGCCTGCGGGATCGAGGCGAGCTTGTTGAAGGCGCCGCGGAACTTGAAAGAACCGGTCCGCTGCAGCATTTCCGGCTTGAGAAAGACCTTGGTTCCGACGCGTTCGTTGAGAACCGGGAACGACAGCAGCGGCGTTCGCACCGCAAAGGGCGCAACCACCCGCGCCGCCGCATCGATATCTGCGGCTCCAATCGGTGCCATCGAGGCCTGATCCGTCATGACCGCTTTGTATCGCGTCCGTGGACAGGCCGGCAAGACGCAATCCGGTGAAGTCAGGCGGCGAAATGCGGGTCTTCCACAAACTCGACCACCTCGCCTTCGGAGCCCGGGGCCCGGACATTGAGGGCGTGGTCGACAAAAACCCGCGCCGAGGCCTGCCAGGTGTGGGCGGCGGCAAACTCCACACAGGCCTGCGGCGATATCTGCAGCGCATCGAGGCAGGCGGCGCGCAAATCGTCGCTCAGCACGCCGACCGGCGCCGCACCGATCACATCGCGGGGACCGGTGACCGGAAAAGCGGCAACCGGCACGCCGCTGGCGAGCGCTTCCAGCAGCACCAGGCCAAAGGTGTCGGTCTTGCTGGGGAACACGAAGATGTCGGCGGCCGCGTAAATCTCCGCCAGTTCCTCGCCGTGCCGGGCGCCCAGGAACACCGCGTCCGGATATTTCCGCTCCAGCGCCACGCGGGCCGGCCCATCGCCGACAACAAGCTTGGTGCCGGGCAGATCGAGGTCGAGGAACGCCTCGAGATTCTTTTCGACCGCGACGCGGCCGACACTGAGGAACACCGGCTGCGGCAGACAGAGGTCTGCGGTGCGCGGATGAAACAGCGAGGTGTCGACGCCACGCGACCACAGCACCACATTGCGAAATCCGCGCTGGCGCAATTCAGCTGCAAGCGCCGGCGTTGCCGCCATCACCGCCTGGCTCGGCCAGTGAAACCAGCGCAGCGCGCGCCAGACCCAACTTTCCGGGATCGGCGAGCGCGCCGAGACGTATTCCGGAAAGCGCGTGTGGAAGCTCGTGGTGAACGGCAGCCCGTGCTTGCGGCAATAACGACGAACCAATAACCCGATCGGGCCTTCGGTCGCGATGTGAATGCTGTCGGGCCTGGCCGCTTCGATCAGCGCCGCGATCTTCGCCGGGTAAGGCAGCGCGAGCTGCAAATCCGGATAGCTCGGCATCGCAAAGGTGCGAAACGATTGTGGCGTCAGGAAGCTGACATCGACGCCGAAGCCCTTGGCGGCTTCCGCCATCATGGTCAGCGTCCGCACCACCCCGTTGACCTGGGGATGCCACGCATCGGTCGCGACCAGGATATGCGTCATGCCGCGCGCGCCGCGACGCGGGGAACCGGCGCCAGCCGGCGCTGCGGATCCGCCCAGGTGATGATTTCGAACCGGCCGTCCTCGTGCTCGACCAGCGCGGTGCAGCTTTCGACCCAGTCGCCGCAGTTCATATAGCGGATACCGTGCTCGTCGCGGATCGTGGCGTAGTGGATATGGCCGCAGATCACACCATCGGCGCCGTGACGCCGCGCTTCGCCGGCCAGGGTCTTTTCGAACGCGCCGATATAATTCACCGCGTTCTTGACCTTCAGCTTCGCCCATTGCGACAGCGACCAATAGGGAACGCCGAACATGCGCCGGAAGAAGTTGACCAGGCGATTCATCTGAATGGCGAAATCATAGGCCTTGTCGCCGAGATGGGCGAGCCAGCGCGCGTTCTGCACCACGAGATCGAAGATGTCGCCGTGGATGACGAGATAGCGCTTGCCGTCGGCGCCCTCATGAATGGTGTTTTCCACCACGTCGATGCCGCCGAAATGGGTGCCGTAATAGTTGCGCAGGAACTCGTCGTGATTGCCCGGCACGTAAACGACCTTGGCGCCCTTGCGCGCCTTGCGCAGCATTTTCTGCACGAAGTCGTTATGCGATTGCGGCCAGTACCAGTTGGACTTCAGCGCCCAGCCGTCAACGATATCGCCGACGAGATAAATGGTGTCGGCGTCGTGGCTTTTGAGGAAGTCCAGCAACCGGTCGGCTTGCGAGCCGCGGGCTCCGAGATGGACGTCGGAGATAAACAAAGTGCGAAAGCGCCGCTCCGGGCTCTCTTCACTCGAGGAGTCACTACCCATGCCGTGCACCTAACAGGTTCCTGTGACGGAGCGATGACAACCGACGCGACTGATAGCCCCACGCGAATCGATGACGCGCCCCTGCAAAAGCGGATAGCAGCGCGATGCGACAGGGAAACGACGTAGCGCCACGTGGATTTACGGAGTTCACCCGCGCTGCGGGTATCGGATCGTCGTCCCGGCCTTGAGCTCAGATGCGCAATTGCGCATCGGGGGACCCATACCGCGTGATCTCTCGATGAAGTCTCAGAAGCAGAGACCGTTCGCAAAACTTCTTCCTGTGGTTATGGGTCCCGGCTCAAGGCCGGGACGACGGCGGTGTTTGTTGTGCGACCATCATCCAAAACGCGGTTTCGCATTCTCGCGACGCGATGCGCCCGAGCTCTGCCAAAACTCCTTGCCCTCCAAAGAGAGGGCGCAGGGAAGACCGGGTGCGCGCTGCACCCGCGGTCCCGTGTGCGGTTTGCACTAAGTAGGCTGCACACGAGCATACAGGGCAGCGGTGAACACCCGGCCTTCCCTGCGCAACGGCTTTACGGCTTATGCCGTGATCTCCCCGGAGACGAGTTCTTGGTTGACTCCGTCACCGCCG
>NZ_JAFCMD010000038.1:32500-50115 GCF_018130105.1 Bradyrhizobium sp. AUGA SZCCT0160 | reverse complement strand
CTCGTGTGCAGCATTTCTTGTGCTAACCGCACACGGGACCGCGGGTGCAGCGCGCACCCGGTCTTCCCTGCGCCCTCTGTTTCGAGGGCAAGGAATTTCTGGCAAAGCTCGGGCGCAATGCGTAGCGAGGATGCGAAACTGCGTTTTGTATGATGGTGGCACAACAAACACCGCCGTCGTCCCGGCCTTGACCACAGATGCGCAATTGCGCATCGGGGGACCCATAACCACAGGAAGCAGTCTTGCGAATGGTCTCTGCTACTGAGCTTCACAGAGGGATCACGCGGTATGGGTCCCTGCGTTCGCAGGGACGACAGCAATCACAACAATTCCGGCTGTTCCGCCATGATGGCATCGCCGACGGCGATGCTGCCGCCCGTCGTCACTTCGGCATAGATGCCGCAATCGCCATGGCCGAGCCTGCGCTGCAGCGCCTGCGGGATGGCAAGGTCGCGCTCCGCGGTATCAGGGTCGACGTTGACGGCGGCGCAGCGGACGATCCGCTTCACCACCTTGAGCCTGACGTCGCCGATCGCGATGGTGCGGTCGAGCAGGTCGAACTCGTGCCAGGCCGGCCAGCCCTCGACATAGAGGTTGGCGCGGAAGCGCAGGGGATGGACGGGGTGATCGACCATGTTCTCGATGGCGCGCAGGCTCGCCAGGTTGATGATCGAGACCACCTTGCGGGCGACGTCGGAGAAACTGTGGCCGGGGCTGGTCAGAATCTTCGGCGGACCCTTGATCTGGCCGGCATAGCTGGTGGCGAAGAACTGCTCGATGGCGGCCCGGCCCTCGGCGGTTTCGAGGTTACCCTGCGCCGCGATCGCGCCGTTGTGCCGGATGGTCAGCACGTGGCTGGCATCGTCGAAATGGGTCTGCAGCGCCGCCAGCCAGCCGTCCCGCTGCAGCATCAGGAAATGCGGTTTTGGCAGCCATTTCGGCTCAGCCGGATCGAAGCCGGATGGGCCGTTTTCGATGGCGTAGCGGCGGTCGGCCAGCAGGGTCTCGCCAATGGTCAAGGCCGCGCGGGCGAGCGGCTCCGGGGTCAGGCCCTTGACGGGATAGCGGTAGATGCCGGTGATCTCGGGGGTTTTTGATGAGGTCATCCGGCCTTTTAAGAGATTCTTTTGCAGCCTGCCACTACGCTGAAATTGCAAAATCGGCCTCTTCCGTTTCTGGCCTGACATGCCCACATTTGCGTCAAGCCTGAAATGACGGCGACGACCGCCGGCTGGTTGAGGAATGTCAACGCGGCCGCGCGGAAACCCAATGAAGATGCCGCTTTCATGCCTTCGGGGTGAGGGCGGCAGGCCGAGGGAAGTGAAGCATGAACATTGAGAAATACACCGAGCGGGCGCGCGGTTTCATCCAGTCTGCGCAATCGCTGGCCGTGCGCGACGGCCACCAGCAATTCTCGCCGCTGCACGTGCTCAAGGTGCTGCTGGACGACAGCGAGGGCCTCGCCGGCAGCCTGATCGACCGCGCCGGCGGCAACTCCCGCGCTATCCTCAAAGCCACCGAGGATGCGCTGGGCAAACTCCCGAAAGTATCCGGAAGCGGCGCTGGGCAGGTCTATCTTGCCCCCGAACTGGCGCGCGCCTTCGATGCGTCCGAAAAGGCCGCCGAAAAGGCCGGCGACAGTTTTGTTACCGTGGAGCGGCTGCTGCTCGGGCTCACGCTCGAGAAGGGCAGCGAGGCTGCGACCATCCTGAGCAGGGGCGGCGTCACGCCACAAAACCTCAACGCGGCGATCGAAAGCCTGCGCAAGGGCCGCACCGCTGACTCGGCGACCGCCGAGAACGCCTATGACGCATTGAAAAAGTATGCCCGCGACCTCACCCAGGCCGCGCGCGACGGCAAGCTCGATCCGGTGATCGGCCGCGACGAGGAGATCCGCCGCACCATTCAGGTGCTGTCGCGCCGCACCAAGAACAACCCCGTGCTGATCGGCGAACCCGGCGTCGGCAAGACCGCGATCGTCGAGGGCCTGGCGCTGCGGATTCTCAACGGCGACGTTCCCGAGAGCCTGAAAGACAAGAAGCTGCTGGTGCTTGACCTCGGCTCGCTGATTGCGGGCGCCAAATACCGCGGCGAGTTCGAGGAGCGGCTGAAGGCCGTGCTGGCCGAGGTCACTTCGGCCGAAGGCAGCATCATCCTGTTCATCGACGAGATGCACACGCTGATCGGCGCCGGCAAGGCCGACGGTGCGATGGACGCGTCCAACCTGTTGAAGCCGGCGCTGGCGCGCGGCGAACTGCATTGCATCGGCGCCACCACGCTCGACGAATACCGCAAGCATGTCGAAAAGGATGCCGCGCTGGCGCGCCGGTTCCAGCCGATCTTCGTCTCCGAGCCGACGGTCGAGGACACGATTTCGATTCTGCGCGGCCTGAAGGACAAATACGAGCAGCACCACGGCGTGCGGATCACGGATTCGGCGCTGGTGGCCGCCACCACGCTGTCGAACCGCTACATCACTGACCGCTTCCTGCCCGACAAGGCCATCGACCTGATGGACGAGGCCTCGGCGCGGCTCAAGATGCAGGTCGATTCCAAGCCGGAAGAGCTCGATACGATGGATCGGGAGATCATCCGCCTGAAGATCGAGCAGGAGGCGCTCCGGAAGGAAAGCGATGCCGGCTCCAAGAGCCGCCTGCAGACGCTGGAAAAGGAACTCGCCGAGCTCGAGGAGAAGTCGGCGGCGCTGACGGCGCGCTGGAGTGCGGAGAAGAACAAGCTCTCCGACGCCCAGAAGCTGAAGAGCGAACTCGATGCCTTGCGCATCGAGCTTGCCAACGCGCAGCGCCGCGGCGAATTCCAGCGCGCGGGCGAGCTGGCCTATGGCCGGATTCCCGAACTGGAGAAGAAGCTTGCCGACATCGAAGCCAAGGAGAACCCCGGCGAGATGATGGAGGAGGCGGTTACCGCCGACCACATCGCGCAGGTGGTGTCGCGCTGGACCGGTGTGCCCGTC
The DNA here is from genome assembly GCF_018130105.1 of Bradyrhizobium sp. AUGA SZCCT0160. Lineage (NCBI taxonomy): Bacteria > Pseudomonadati > Pseudomonadota > Alphaproteobacteria > Hyphomicrobiales > Nitrobacteraceae > Bradyrhizobium > Bradyrhizobium sp. AUGA SZCCT0160. The sequence continues at coordinate 47,141 of NZ_JAFCMD010000038.1, read as the reverse complement.
GACAAGATGCTGGAGGGCGAAAAGGACAAGCTGCTCAAGATGGAAGGCAGTCTCGGCCAGCGGGTGGTCGGCCAGGCCGAAGCCGTGCGCGCGGTCGCGACCGCCGTGCGCCGTTCGCGCGCCGGCCTGCAGGACCCCAACCGCCCGATGGGCTCGTTCATGTTCCTGGGGCCGACCGGCGTCGGCAAGACCGAGCTGACCAAGGCGCTGGCCGAATATCTGTTCAACGACGAGACCGCGATGGTCCGCCTCGACATGTCCGAGTACATGGAAAAGCACTCGGTCTCGCGGCTGATCGGCGCGCCTCCCGGCTATGTCGGCTATGACGAGGGCGGCGCGCTGACCGAAGCGGTGCGGCGGCGGCCCTATCAGGTGGTGCTGTTCGACGAGATCGAAAAGGCCCACCCCGATGTCTTCAACGTGCTGCTGCAGGTGCTCGATGATGGCCGCCTGACCGATGGCCAGGGCCGCACGGTCGATTTCCGCAACACGCTGATCATCATGACTTCGAACCTCGGTTCGGAATTCCTGGTGAACCAGCCGGAAGGCGAGGATACGTCCGAGGTGCGTGAGCAGGTGATGGCGATGGTGCGGGCGCATTTCCGCCCCGAATTCCTCAACCGGGTCGACGAGATCATCCTGTTCCACCGCTTGCAGAAGAGCGAGATGGGCCGGATCGTCGAGATCCAGTTCGCGCGGCTGCAGAAGCTGCTGGAAGAGCGCAAGATCACGCTCACGCTGGATGCCGCGGCGCGCGACTGGCTCGCCGCCAAGGGATGGGATCCCGCCTATGGCGCCCGTCCCCTGAAGCGGGTGATCCAACGCAATTTGCAGGATCCGCTGGCCGAAATGATCCTCGCCGGTGAGGTCGCGGACGGCGACCGCGTGGTGATCTCCAGTGAAGGCAACGTACTGACCTTCAACGGCAAGGCGCCGCAGACCGCCGAGATCGCGACGTTCGAGGCGCCGATCCCAAAGCGTAAGCTGAACTGAGTTGCTTGGCCGGCGCAGCAGCCGTTCCGGCAATGCACGCAAAGCGACATAGAACTTAAAACAGCCTGCCTCGCGCAGGCTGTTTTTTTTAGGCGATTGCAGCAGCGGTAAAATCGCTCGAACCGTTTGATTCCACTATGCAACTTGGGCGTGAGGTGTCGTCACATCCAAAGGAGGTGTGGTGCAAAAGCGACACGCATAGCGATTTAGCGCTCTGGGCGTAGAATCTCCTTGTGCAACCTGTGGACTCGTCTTCACAATCTCAAACAAAAGTTGTGGGGGCGTGCGATGCGTGCGGGTATCGTTGCTTGGTGTATGGGTTTGGCGCTGCTCGTGAGCGGCTGCGATCCGGGCTTATGTTCGTGATGGGTTGGCACTCAGCTCTATACAGCGGCAACGGCCTCATCCATCGAGCTCCAGAATATCTATCTGGAATACCTGTGCCGTAGCGCAAGCAATTATGTCGGCGCCGGCGTGCCGGGTTGCTCGGAGGTTCCGCCCAATTACTGGCCGATCATCGTTTAAGCCGGTTTGAATGATATTGATGCCCGCTGCGATTCATATCTGGCATGGCTTGACCTGAAAAGGCGCGAGAAGGCGGCCGTCCTTGCCGAGATCGGCGCGATCCGATTCGCAGTGGACGCGCTCACCAATCCAAACATCACGGGCGTCAGTGGAGTTGGCTTGGCCGCGATATCGGCGGCTTTTGGATTGGCCAATGACTCAGTCAAGAACTTCCATTCTTTGCTGCTTCAGGTCGATCAGACGACGGTCCAGAGTGTCGTGATCCCAAATCGTGACCTTTTTCGCAGGGATTTGCTCAAGTACTCCTCATCGATCGATAACAAGCCCTCTGCAGTCCACACGCTGCGAACCTACCTTTCGATTTGCATGCCGATGACGATTTCGGCGAACATCAATTCGACGGTGACCGTGTTCAAGCAAACCGGGATTGCCCCCGGATCCGGTCCTGTGCTTCCCACGATTGCCGCGCCGTTCACGCCGCGCGACAAGTTTGTTGCAAGGCCGACGCCGCCTGTTGACGTGATCAAAACCGTGCCCGGAGCCCACACCATTATTGACGGATATCCGGCTAACCGGCTGACCTATACCCCCGAAATCATCGAGACGATGCTGGCAGCACTCTGTGTGCCCGCGGGCGAGCGGACCCAGGTTACGGGCACGACGAAAACATTGCTGGAGATCTGGGAGCAGGCCGATCTCAGGAACGCGGCCCCGAATGGCAAGATCGACGACCGGGAACGCCGGGTGCTTCTTGGTCTGACGGAATGTCCAACCGACAAGGTGCTGAACGGTTTTGAGCGGCAGTCGTTCATGAATCCCAATGGCACGATGAAAAGTACGAAGCGCCTGATTACACTCCTTGATACGGCGCCGCCTGCTGCAGGTGTGACAGGCGGTGGCATATTCAACCGCGCCGCGACGCTGCAGGAAGCGCGCCCCAGAATCATGCAACTGAGGCGTGATTGCTTCCGGGGGTTGAAGCAGCTTCCCAACGGAATGACCAATCAACTCACGCGCGACTTCATGGAAGCATTGCAGGACTACTCAGATAAGCGTGACGCTATTGCCGCGCCGGCCGCTGGTCAGCCGGCCTCGCCGTTGCCGGCCTGCTGAACCCGGAGGACCGAGATGGTTTACGTCGTCAAGGAAGATGTGGTCGCCCGCTTGCGGGAGGAACCGCGCGCGACGTCGAGGAACAAGAAAACAATGCAGCAGGGAGATGAACTTGGCGACCCCGTTCGGGAGTCCGACGGTTTTCTCTTCTTTGAGATCAACGCCAACCTGAACGGCTGGATGCTCAAGGACGATTGCGAAGAATTACCTGATGCGGCCAGGCTGCCGATAAATGAGAAAGGCTTTGTTCAGGAATGCGTCAACGTCCAATTTCTCTTCAACGATGAGACGACTCCCGTGGAGGGAGCGCCGCCCGCGGTCACAATCCGGCCCTGGGTGGTTTCCGCCGATTTTCTGATCGCGCGGGCGCTTTATGAAACGGACATCAGGAATTTGGGAAGGAATATTCCTGGCTCCGACGGCGTTGGAGCACTCCAGGTCACCGTCGCCGAATGGAAGGATTTTACCGATAACGGCGGTGCGCTCGCCAAAGATGTCCGCGCGAGTGATCGCGACCATTCGGTGCTGCAGATCCCCGGCGCGGCCTGGCGGCAGCACGTCCATGGAAAGGCGATGAGCAAAATTCGCCTCGACGCCGGAAAGGCCACGGCGGAGGACCCGTTCATTCCGAGCTTCCTCGACATGTTCTTTGCGCATGTGACGAATAGCCCGGCCGCGGCGATCGCCATTCTCGATGCACAGGATGCAGGTACTGCGCCGGAGACCTCGATCAAGGACGTCCTCAAGGCCGTCATGACGGCCGAAGAACTGGCAGCGTTGTTCAAGGCGCGGGAGAAGCTTTCCGGCCTGCCGACGGTCTTCTTCGGCACAGAGGCCAATCCGAGCACGCTCAAGTCGGTTGTCGACATCGCGGAAGATACGCTCAAGAAGCTGCTGGTCGCCGCATTGGGCAGAATTGAAAAGCACCGACCGGAGATGATCCCGGTCGTGACCGCCGGAGGGGCTCCCTGGATGGCCGTCGCCGAGAAGGCCGAGGCTGAGGGCGTCAAGGAAGGTACGCACAATGCTGAAATCAGCGGATATTTCAAGCACACGGATTTTGGTGGCGACCCTAACACCAACCCACCCCCGGCATGGTGCGGAGCGTTCGCTGCGCATTGCATGAAGGGGTGTGACAACCCGATCATCAAGGAGAGTGTGCCGAGAGAAGCGGCGGCGGCGATCAGCTGGAGGAAATGGGGAGTCAATTTTTCGTTGCAGTCGCCCACGATCCCGCGCGGAGCCGTCGTCGTTCTTTCGCTCGAGCCGGGAGCGACCAGCGGAACCGGGCATGTCGGCTTCTTCCTCGAGTTCTCTGCGGACAAGAAGAAAGTCATTTTGCTCGGCGGCAACCAGAGCAGGAGAGTGGGCAAGACACCGTTCCTGGCGAGCCGGATCGCAGAGGTACGATGGCTTGACCAGCCTGGCGCAGTTGGAGCGGTCTCGATCGATGGAATCACGTTGCCGACAGATATCGCTGCCGCTAACCGGCAGTTTGGCGGTTTGATCTTGAAAGCTTTCGCCGACGAGGGTTATGGGCGGCATCACCAGATCGCCGCTCTTGCGAATGCAATCGGTGAGTCCAAACTCAATCCCAGGGCGCATAATACGCAGGGCGAGGATAGCGTGGGGCTGTTCCAGCTAAACCGCGATGGCGGCGTTGGAACCGGTCACACTGTGGAGCGGCTGATGGATCCGGCCTTCAACACGCATTTGATCATCGCGGAAGCCAACGGGGTTCCCTCCTTTAGAAGCGCCACGGATCTCCACACGGCTGTGGAAGTATTTGTGCGCCGCGTGGAGAGGCCCGCGGATCCGGCGGGTCAGACCACAAAGCGCTTCAAGATCGCGCAAGCCCTGATCGCTTGAGGTTGATCCTCGATTCACGAGCAATGAAAGCAGTCGCCGACTATTGGAGGAGTAAGTGATGGCCGCGTCAGCAGCTTCATCCGCACCTGTCGACTTCGACTTGGCCGCCGTGCCCAACGGCCGCGAAGAAATCGCGCGCCTGATCGTCAAATGATTCGCCGACGGTGGCCAACCGCAACAATTGGCCGCCCTGGCGAATGCGATCGCTCAGCCTGCGTGGAGATGACAGGCGACCGCGCGTCCCGGACCGAGTTCGCGGAGCGGCGGCTGATCGGTCTTGCACACTGCCATGGCGCGGGGGCAGCGGGTGTGAAAGCTGCATCCGGGCGGCGGCCGCAGCGCGCTCGGCACTTCGCCTGAAATCACCGCACGCGGCCGGCGCGCCTCCACCTCGGGGTCGGCGACGGGCACCGCCGCCATCAGGGCTTCGGTGTAGGGGTGCAGCGGATTGCGATAGAGATCGTCGCGGTCGGCGATTTCGACGAGGCGGCCGAGATACATCACCGCGATCCGCGTCGAGATGTGGCGGACGACCGCCAGATCATGCGCGATGAACAGATAGGTCAGCCCGAGCCGCTCCTGCAGGTCCATGAACAAATTGATGACCTGGGCCTGGATCGAGACGTCGAGCGCGGACACCGGCTCGTCGGCGATCAAGAGGCTCGGCTCCAGCGCCAGCGCGCGGGCGATGCCGATGCGCTGGCGCTGGCCGCCGGAGAATTCATGCGGATAGCGATCGGCCATGTCGGGCAACAGGCCGACGGAAGCGATCAGGGAAGCGATCTTGTCGCGGGTCGCCGCCTTGTCGCCATCGAGGCCGTGAACCGCCAGCGGCTCGCCGACGATGTTGCGGATCGTCATCCGCGGATTGAGCGAGCCATAAGGGTCCTGATAGACCATCTGCATCCGGCGCCGCACACCCAACAGTTCGGCGCCGCGGTGCGGGGCGATGTCCTGTCCCTCGAACACGATCCGCCCGGCGGTCGGCGTCAGCATCCGCAGCACCGCAAGTCCGGTAGTCGATTTGCCGGAGCCGCTCTCGCCGACGAGGCCCAGCGTCTCGCCGCGCCGGATCGTGAACGAAACGCCGTCGACCGCTTTGACGGTCGCGACCTGGCGCTGAAGGATGATGCCCTTGGTGACCGGGAAATGAACCTTCAGATCCTCGACCCGGAGGATGGTATCGACGGATGGTTCGGGCAGCGCGTCAGACATGGGCGAAACACGCTTTGGCGTGACGGTCGGCGACCTGAAGCAGCTCAGGCTTCGCGGTTCGGCATTGATCCAGAATCGCGCGGCAGCGCGGCGCGAAGGAACAGCCGGGCGGCAGGCTGGCCAGATCAGGCGGTTGGCCCTCGATCGGCATCAGGCGCCGGCCGCCGCCGCCATCGAGGCGAGGGACAGAGGCCATCAGGCCCGACGTATAGGGATGCTGCGGCCGGGCGTAGAGCTCGCGCGCCGGAGCGACCTCGACGATGCGGCCTCCATACATGACCGCGACGCGGTCGGCGTAGCGGGCGACGACGCCGAGATCGTGGGTGATCAGGATCAGCGATGAGCCGGTCTCACGCGTGACTTCCTTCAAGAGGTCCAGGATCTGCGCCTGCACCGTGACGTCGAGCGCCGTGGTCGGCTCATCGGCGATAATCAGGCGCGGCGCGCAGGCCAGCGCCATTGCGATCATGACGCGCTGGCGCATGCCGCCGGAATATTGGTGCGGATAGGAGCCGAGCCGGCTCGCTGCATCGCCGATGCGGACGCGGCCGATCAGTTCGGTCGCGGCTTCATAGGCCTTCTCCCACGGCGTGCCCCGATGCACGTTGATCGGCTCGGCGACCTGGAGGCCGACGGTCAGCGCCGGATTGAGCGAGGACATCGGCTCCTGGAAGATCATCGCGATCTTGTTGCCGCGGACCGCGCGGATGCCGGGATCGTCGAGCTTCAACAGATCCGTGCCGTCGAACAGGATTTCGCCGCCCTCGATCCGGCCCGGCGGGTTCGGGATCAGGCGCAGCACGGAGAGCGCGGTCACGCTCTTGCCGGATCCGGACTCGCCGACGATCGCGAGCGTCTCGCCGGGATCGACATGAAACGAGACGCCATCGACCGCGGTCACGGTTCCGCGCTCGGTGCGGAACCGCGTCGTCAGGTTTTTGACTTCCAGCAGTGGACGCGTCATCGCCGCGGCCCCGCTCAATGGCCCATCTTCTTCTTGAGGTCCTGATCGACCCAAATGCGGGCATAGATCGGTCCCGGACGAACCGCACCGGCGCGGAGTTCGCCAGCGTAGTTCTTCACCCAGGGCCACCAGGCCGTAAAGATGTACGGGGTGGGAAGCCACACATAAGGAGCCTTGTCCAGAATCTCGCGCGTCATCTCCTTCAGCATGGCCTGGCGCTTGCTCTCGTCCGGCTCAAGATAAACCGCGTCCATCTTCTTGTCGTATTCGGGATCGGACCATTGCGACGGGTTCCAGACCTGGCCCTTGACGAAGCTCTTGCGAATGGTCGTCGTCGGATTGGTGTGCCCGTTGTTCATGAGATAGCCCGGTGCATTGGTCTTGGTGGTCATGGCCGAAAGGAACGCACCGTATTCCATGGTTTGAATGTCCAGCTTGACGCCGACCTGCTCATAATAGGCTGCCAGCAGCGGTATCAGGTCGATATGGTCGGGATTGCACGCGCATACCTGCACCTTGAGGGTAAACCCCTTCGGAACGCCGGCCTCGGCGAGCAGCTTCTTGGCTTTCTCGGGGTTGTAGGTGAAGAGTTCCTTGATCGAGTCCGGCATCGCTTCGAGCGGCTCGAAATAGCCGAGATAATCGGGGTGCTGCGGGTAGGCGAACAACTCGGCGTTGCCGCCGTAATATTCCTTGACGATCTCCTGCTTGTTGACGGCGAGATTGAGGGCGCGCCGGACGCGAACATCGTCGAACGGCTTGGTATCGACGCGCATGGCGAGGAACTGGCCGCTCATCGAGAGCCATTTCGACCACTTTAGCTGCGGTGCGCTCTTCTTGAGCTCATCAACCGCGGACCATCTGATGTTTTCGAGAATGTCGAGTTTGCCGGTTCGCAATGCCGTGAGGAAGGTCGCTTCGTCCTTGATCGTGCGGTAGACCACCTTGTCGACCAGCGGGAGCTTGGTTTCGACGCCGTTGATCTTCTCCGTGCCCCAGTAGTTCGGATTCTTGACATAGGTGTTGGAGTTGCCTTGCACGAACTCGGCAAGCTGGAACGGGCCGGTTCCGTTGATGTTCTTCCAATTGCCGGCGCCGGCGTCGACGACTTCCTTCGGGATAATGCCGGAATAATAGCCCCAGCCGAAGCGATAGTCCCATTCCGCGTTGTAGTTCTTGAAGGTGAAAAGCACGGTGTGCTTGTCGGTGGCTTCGACCTTGTCGATGTGATCGAAATAAGTGGCGATTTTCTTGGGGCTCTTGTCGCGGTGGTTGAAGGAGAACACCACGTCATCGGCGACCAGTTCGCGCGCCGCCATCACCCCGGGCTTGTCGGGAAACATCACCCCCTTGCGCAAATTGATCTCGAGGCGGAGCGGATTTTGCTTCCACTCCCATTTTTCGGCAAGTTCGCCGCGGATCGCATCCGAAGGAATCCAGGCATCGGCGTAGAACGAATGCTTGCCGCCAAGCCGTTTGGACTTGGAGAGGTCCGCGGCGAAAAGTTGCTCGTAGACCTGGCCGGTATCGTGGTTCTGCTTCCAGTTCCAGTCGGCCAGATCCCAGGAGAGCGCCGAGAGCGTGACATAAACTGTCCCAATCTCCAGCGTGCCGCCGGGTTTTGGCGGCGCTTCGGATTGCGAGAATGCGGGGGTTGCAAGCGACAGCGCGACGGCGACTGACACGGCGGCGAGACGTGATGCGGCGCGTGAATGGGGCATGACTTCCTCCTGGATATTATTTTCTGGTTATCTTGATCCGCGCATGCGTGGGTCGAGCAGATCCCGCAGGGCATCTCCGAACACGTTGGTGGAATAAACGACGATCGTCAGACAAAGACCCGGCGCCAGCGCAAGCCACGGTCCCTGGAACATGAAGGTGCGGCCCGAGCCCGACAGCATGCCGCCCCAGGTCGGGGTCGGCGGCGGCACGCCAAGGCCGAGGAACGACAGGCCCGACTCGGCGAGGATCACGGTGCCGACACGCGTCGTAAACAGCACGATGATCGGCGGCATGATGTTGGGCAGGATGTGCCGCCACAGGATGCGGCCGGTCGAGGCGCCGATCGATTGGGCGGCGTGCACATACATGTTCTCGCGCACCGACACCACGGCGGAACGGATGATGCGCGACCCGGCGATGCCGAGCAGCAGACCGAGCGTGCCGATGATCTGCGGCAGGCCGGGGCCGAGCACCGAGACCACGACCAGCAGGATGATGAGATCGGGAAAGCTCATCCAGGCATCGACGAAGCGCTGCGTGACGAGATCGAACTTGCCGCCGAGATAACCGGTGATGATGCCGATCACGATCGAGATGATGGTCGCCAGCGTCGCGGCGGTAAAGGCGATGATCACCGAAATCTGGGCGCCATAGAGACAGCGCGAGAGCATGTCGCGGCCGAGATTGTCGGTTCCGAACGGATAGGCCCATGACGGCGCCATCAGGCGGTTGCGCGGGCTGATCTGGTTCATGCCATAGGGCGCCAGGACATCGGCGAAGATCCCGCACAGCAGGAACAGGATAAAGATGACGCCGCCGGCGGCGCCGAGCGGCTTCTCGCGGAACAGGCGAATGACGAAGCGGAGGACGCCGTTGCGCTCGGTCTTGCCGCTCGTGGCCGGAATATCGATCGCCAGCGTCATCAGCGGTATCTCACCTTGGGATCGAGCAGGCCGTAGCTCAGGTCGACGGCGAGATTGATCAGCATCACGCAAAGACCGATCACGAGGCTGACGCCGGTAATGATCGGATAGTCGCGCTGGCTGATGGCGTCGAGCAGCAACAGCCCCATGCCGGGAATGACGAAGATCTGCTCGACGATGACGGCGCCGCCGATCAGGATCGGCGCCTGCAAGCCGATCAGCGTGACCACCGGGATCAGCGCGTTGCGCAGCGCATGCCGGATGACGACCAGCTGTTCCGACAGGCCCTTGGCCCAGGCGGTACGGATATAGTCCTGGCGCAGCACCTCCAGCATCATGGTGCGAGTCAGGCGCATGGTGATGGCCGACAGCGCGGTGCCCAGAATGATCGCCGGCAGAATCATCTGCTTGAGATTTTGCAGGGGATTATCGGTGAACGCGACGAAGTTCACCTGCGGCGACCAGCCCCACCAGATCGACGGAAACACCATCACCATGGTGCCCATCCAGAAGCTCGGCACCGCCAGCATCAGGATCGAGAACGAACGGGTGAGATAGTCACCGGCGGTGTCCTGCCGGATCGCAGAATAGATGCCGATCGGCAGCGCGATGCAGAGCGCGATGATCAGCGCCATGAAGCCGAGCTGGAACGTGACCGGCAGTCGTGCGCCGAGCAGTTCGCGCACCGGCGTGTTCTGCCAGAGCGAGCGGCCGAAATCGCCGTGAAAAAGGATGCCGCCGATCCAGTGAAAATACTGCAGCCACATCGGGCGATCGAGGCCGAGCGTTGCGATCAGCTGGTCACGCGAGAGCTTGTCGGCGCCGACGTCGTTCTGGGCGAGCATCATGTCGATGACGTTGCCCGGCACCAGCCGCACGATGACGAAGACAATCAGGCTGGCAAAGAACAGCGCCGGGACAAGCGCCAACAATCGCCGTGCTAGATATGCCTGCATCCTTCGCTGCCCCCCATCGTCTTCTTGCAACAAGAGTGGACCGCGTACGAAATGCTCGCAAGCATTATCGCGACGCGCGCGATGCGATTTTGTCGCGGAGGAACTTGAGTGAAGTACGTGTGCGCGCAAAACATTCCGCGTCGCGGAACAGCAACGCATCCAACTTCACGCTGACGAAGATGAGAAGTGAAAAGATGAAAAGATGAGAAGCCGAGAAGCGCTGCGGCTCAGCGGCTGACTTGCCGCACCGATGGCGCAGCGGTGCTGCCGGCGGCGTCGGAGACACGCGCGCCGCCGCGATTGTTCATCTGGATATCGAGGCGATCGCGTTCCTTCTCGAAGCCCGCCATCACCTGGCCTTCGAGCGAGCGGCCACGCGGCAGCTTCACGCGCATCGGATCGACGAAGCGGCCGTTGACCAGGATTTCGTAGTGCACGTGGGCGCCGGTCGACATGCCCGTCGATCCGACGAAGCCGATCACCTGGCCCTGACGCACCCGCTTGCCGGGCTCCATGCCCTTGGCGAACGCCGACATGTGGCCGTAGGCGGTCTCGTAACCGTTGTTGTGCTTCAGCTTGACGTATTTGCCGTAGCCGCCTTCCCAGCCGACTTTCTCGACGACGCCGTTGCCGGAAGCGAAGATCGGCGTGCCGTAAGGCGTGGCCCAGTCGACGCCGGTGTGCATCTTGGTGTAGCCGAGGATCGGATGGCGGCGTCCGCCGAAGCCCGAGCGCATGATCGCGTTGTTGACGGGTTTGCGCACCAGGAACTTCTTCGCGCTCTTGCCGGTCTCGTCGTAGTAGTCGACGACCGAGTCGTCGGGGGTCTGGAAGCGGTAATATTTCTTGGTTTCGCCGCCGACCGTGAGCGAAGCGAACAGCACCTCGGTCTTTTCGGTGATGGTCGCGCCGTCGTCTTCGCCGGCGAAGAACACGTCGAAGGAATCGCCGGGCTGCACCTTGCGCTGGAAGTCGACGTCGTAGGAATAGATCTTGACCATGTCCTCGATGACGGTGGCCGGCACCTTGTTGCGCAACGCGGTCTCGTAAATGCTCTGGTAGAGCCGGACGCCGGTGCCGTCATCCTCATCGTCGTCGTCGTCTTTGCCGGCGGCCGCCTCGGCGACCGTGTTCATGCTCTGCACGTCGACGGCGACGTATTTGCCGACGTCGGACAGTGCGGCAACGGCCTCGATGGTGGTTTCGTTGGCGACGATCACCCGATAGGGCTGCAGCCGCACGCCCGGGCCGGGGGCAGCAGGGGCCATCAGGATACGGAGTTTCTGGCCTTCCTTCAGGCCGCCGTCGCGGCCGCGGGCGCCCAGCGTTGCGGCGATCGCCTTGGCCTCGTCCGGCGTTGCGCCCTGATCGCGCAGGATCGAGGTGACCGTATCGCCCTTCTTCACGATGTGAATGCGCTCGTTGGAAGGGTTGCCGCCGGTGATCTGGTCTTTGGTCTTCGGCAGCAGCGTGACGTTTTCCGGCACCACGCGGGTTTCAAAGCCGGCATAGGGGTCGGAGACGGTGCCCTCGGTGGCGTAGGCCAGCTTCATGTCGGACTGGACGCCGCTGGCATCGGCGGCGGCGTTCGCCAGCGCGGTATAGCGTACGCCGCCGGTGTTGCCGCGCCAGTTGGCGGCGTCCCGCACCCGCATCAGGACTTCGTCGAGCGCGACCACGGCGGCGAGTTTCGCCTTCGGCAGCACGGAAGCGAGGTCCTTGGTGACGAAGGAGACCTCGGCATCGGGTTCGACGGCATCGGGGTTGTTCGGATCATCGGCGGCGGCGGGGGTGGGGGCGCCGACGTCGGTCAGCATGCGCTGGGCGTTGAATGGCGGGATTTTTGCGGAAAGGTCGCTCGTCGTCATCGACAAATTGCCGGAGATCCGGATGAACGGCCGAACCCGCATCACATCGCGGTTGCCGACCCGGGTGACGGTCGAGACCCGCAAGACGTTGCGGGCGGCTGTCGATTCACCTGGCGGCGGCAGGCGGTCGCTCTTATGCAGGCTGGCGGAGCGATCATTGGCGCCGAAAGCGCCACGCAACGCGCCTTCGACGCGCTCCGGCACCTTGGCAAAGGTCATTTCGCCGTCGAGCGACGCGAAAACGGCGCCGCCGATAAGAGCTGCGCCGCACAGACCAGTCAGGATAGTGCCGCTAAACCATTGTACGGAGACGCGGCGGCGATCGATCACCGCGGCCTCGGAGCCATCGACGGAAAGCGGCGGCTCGTGACCGAGATCAATGATCCCGGTCTCGCGTCCATAGCCGCTTCCGCGTGACGCCCTCTGATTCAACCCTGTATCCCCCCAAATTCCATCAACATTCGACTAGACCTTCGCTCGATCCAGACCCGGTTTGCGCCTCCCTATAAGGAGGATCCCGGTGCATCGCGCGCCGCACGAATCGATATTCGGGAATCAGAGGCCAGAAGACCGGCCGCAATCTCGAACGTCAATGATGTGCAGATCTCTCGATGTTTCTCGGCCGCGTGGGGAAAGGCGACGGGTTCATTGAAATCGCCGATCCCTGGTAGACGAACACCGGCAGCCCCCACTGGCATCCGGGCGTTCCATGCTTACTTATAGTCAGAACGTCGCAGGATTGTGGCTCAAGTACGGCGCAAAGGCCCCAAATATCTAGACTTCTTGGGGTCCAAAATTTCTTCCACATCGTGCGACAATTTGTTGACGAAGGCCGTTGACAGGTCCGATCGGGTGGGCCTATAACCCGACCACTGAGCGCGGCGCTGCTTTGGCCCTGAGGCCAAGGCAAGTTGTCGCGCCCGTGAAGCTCCTCATTATGATGAGTGAATCAACAGCCGATACCAATCGGTTGTTATTTGCCGTCCGGTGAAGAGGCTTCCGGAACTCCCAGTAGTGGGAAGCTCCCAATCGATGGGAGATGGGTCCTTCGGGTCCCGGGCTGTTTGACAAGTGAAGATGAAGAAAGAGAAACGTGGACGGCGGAGTCCTTGCGGGCCTCGATTACTGAAATACGCAAGTATTGAAGTGTTGGGGCCGGACGAAAGACTTCGGCGGTACACGTTTACATAGGTTACACCATCGTTGCCCACGATGTGAATCGTAGGCAGCTTGTCGGCTTCGGCCGGCAAAAAATGGTGGGACCTCGTCAAACGTTGTGATCAGCCGGTTTGAAGTTTCAAGTCCAACTTGAGAGTTTGATCCTGGCTCAGAGCGAACGCTGGCGGCAGGCTTAACACATGCAAGTCGAGCGGGCGTAGCAATACGTCAGCGGCAGACGGGTGAGTAACGCGTGGGAACATACCTTTTGGTTCGGAACAACACAGGGAAACTTGTGCTAATACCGGATAAGCCCTTACGGGGAAAGATTTATCGCCGAAAGATTGGCCCGCGTCTGATTAGCTAGTTGGTGAGGTAACGGCTCACCAAGGCGACGATCAGTAGCTGGTCTGAGAGGATGATCAGCCACATTGGGACTGAGACACGGCCCAAACTCCTACGGGAGGCAGCAGTGGGGAATATTGGACAATGGGCGCAAGCCTGATCCAGCCATGCCGCGTGAGTGATGAAGGCCCTAGGGTTGTAAAGCTCTTTTGTGCGGGAAGATAATGACGGTACCGCAAGAATAAGCCCCGGCTAACTTCGTGCCAGCAGCCGCGGTAATACGAAGGGGGCTAGCGTTGCTCGGAATCACTGGGCGTAAAGGGTGCGTAGGCGGGTCTTTAAGTCAGGGGTGAAATCCTGGAGCTCAACTCCAGAACTGCCTTTGATACTGAAGATCTTGAGTTCGGGAGAGGTGAGTGGAACTGCGAGTGTAGAGGTGAAATTCGTAGATATTCGCAAGAACACCAGTGGCGAAGGCGGCTCACTGGCCCGATACTGACGCTGAGGCACGAAAGCGTGGGGAGCAAACAGGATTAGATACCCTGGTAGTCCACGCCGTAAACGATGAATGCCAGCCGTTAGTGGGTTTACTCACTAGTGGCGCAGCTAACGCTTTAAGCATTCCGCCTGGGGAGTACGGTCGCAAGATTAAAACTCAAAGGAATTGACGGGGGCCCGCACAAGCGGTGGAGCATGTGGTTTAATTCGACGCAACGCGCAGAACCTTACCAGCCCTTGACATCCCGGTCGCGGACTCCAGAGACGGAGTTCTTCAGTTCGGCTGGACCGGAGACAGGTGCTGCATGGCTGTCGTCAGCTCGTGTCGTGAGATGTTGGGTTAAGTCCCGCAACGAGCGCAACCCCCGTCCTTAGTTGCTACCATTTAGTTGAGCACTCTAAGGAGACTGCCGGTGATAAGCCGCGAGGAAGGTGGGGATGACGTCAAGTCCTCATGGCCCTTACGGGCTGGGCTACACACGTGCTACAATG
>NZ_JAFCMD010000038.1:0-27500 GCF_018130105.1 Bradyrhizobium sp. AUGA SZCCT0160 | reverse complement strand
ATTACAACATCGTCGTCGACAACATCACCCTGGTGCTGAGCGGGTTCGACCAGGCGACCAAGAAGTATGTCGGCGCCGAAGCTGTTCTCAAGTCAGCAATAGCCCAGGTCCAGGCCGACAAGAAAATGGCGGCCAAGGACAAGAAGGAGGCGCTTGCCGATCTCAACGAGGCGCTGAAATCGCCGCAGCCGGTGATCGAGCACAAGGGCAATATCGACTTGGTGACGAAGCACTACGACAAGCTCGCCGACGCGCTCAGCGAGGACTAAAGCATTACCGGTTCTAATTGAGCCAAAGCTCCTGTTTTGACGCGTTTTCTTCCCGCGAAAGTCGCCCAACAAAAAGCCCCGGAGAAATCTCCGGGGCTTCTGTCGTTTTGACGGTAGCGCCTCAGGTCTTGGTGCGCATCCGCATCATGAAGCTGTCGTAGCTCAGTTCGGCCACCTGCATCCACGCCACCGATTCGGCGCGGAACGCGGTCAGGCTGCTGTACATCTTGGCGAAGTGCGGATTTGTCTTGGACAAATCGGCGTAGATCTCGTTCGCCGCATTGTAGCAGGCTTCCAGCACTTCCTGCGGGAACGGCTTCAGGATCGCACCCGCCACCAGGAGCCGCTTCAAGGCTGCCGCGTTGACGTAGTCGTATTTGCCGGTGACCCAGCTGAACGTGTCGTAGGACGCGGTTTCGATCGCGGCCTGATAGTGCTTCGGCAGGGCGTTGAACTTCTCGGTGTTCATGATGTTGTGGCCCTGGCCGGTGCCTTCCCACCAACCCGGATAATAGTAGTACTTCGCGACCTTGACGAAGCCGAGCTTTTCGTCGTCGTAGGGACCGACCCACTCGGCCGCGTCGATGGTGCCCTTTTCGAGCGCCGGATAGATGTCGCCGCCCGCGATCTGCTGCGGTACGCCGCCGACCTTGGCGATGATGGTGCCTGCGAAACCGC
This sequence comes from Bradyrhizobium sp. AUGA SZCCT0160, assembly GCF_018130105.1. Classification (NCBI taxonomy): domain Bacteria; kingdom Pseudomonadati; phylum Pseudomonadota; class Alphaproteobacteria; order Hyphomicrobiales; family Nitrobacteraceae; genus Bradyrhizobium; species Bradyrhizobium sp. AUGA SZCCT0160. Next base: position 26,553 of record NZ_JAFCMD010000038.1, on the reverse strand, counting down.
CGACGCGGAATTTCAGGCCCTTGAAATCCTCCATCGACTTGATTTCCTTCCGGAACCAGCCGCCCATCTGGGCGCCCGTGCTGCCGGTCGGAACGCCGGTGACCTTATATTCCTTCATCAGGTCGTTCAGCATGTCCATGCCACCGCCGAACCGCATCCACGCGATATGCGCGCGCGTGTTGAGCCCGAACGGCAGCGAGGTGCCGAAGGTGAAGGCAGGATTCTTGCCCCAATAGTAATAAAGCGCCGTGTTGCCCATTTCGACGGTGCCGTTGGAGACGGCGTCGAGCACCTGCAGGCCCGGCACGATTTCGCCGGCGGCGAACGGTTGAATCTGGAATTTGTTGTCGGTGATATCGGCAACGCGCTTGCAGAAAAATTCGCAGCCGCCGTAGAGCGTATCGAGTGCCTTTGGCCAGCTGGCCGCAAGCCGCCACTTAATTTCAGGATTGGATTGCGCGATGGCAGGTGATGCGACCGCAGTCGCAGCGAGGCCGACACCGCCTACCTTGATAAAATCACGACGTTTCATTCGTTTCCCCTTTTGTTTTTTAATACTGACCACGGGACAACGATCTTGATTTGTCGTTTCTGTCCGACGATGGCCGACGTTCGATTGGTGATTGAGATCAATCCTTTCAAACCCGTAGGGCAGGATGACCAATCGGGGGTCGATAATCAAGGGTTCTGGTCCGGCCGCAGCTGCGAACAGCTGCAATAAGTTTACGCAATGGCCGCCCCCTCAATTGCCCGCCTTCACACGACGAAAGGCTAAGACGTAAACTGACGCGACGGGCCTTCGTCTGATAGGAAGGCCGGTAATCGCCGCTGGGAGCCGGAAATGGCAGAGAAGAAGGTCGTGGTCGCGGGCGCCACGGGATTGGTGGGAAATGCCGCATTGCGGCACTTCGGCGCCGCCGGGGGATGCGACGTTCTGGCGCTGTCGCGGCGCAGGCCGCGCGAGCTCTATCGAGCCCGGCACGTTCCGATCGACCTCACCGATCCCGTGCAGTGCCGGCGCGCCGCAACCGAATTGCAGGGCGCCACCCACCTTGTCTACGCCGCGCTCTATGAAGCGCCCAATCTGGTCGACGGCTGGCGCGATCAGGATCAGATCCGCACCAACGATTTGATGCTGCGCAATCTGATGGCCGCGCTCGAACCGGTCGCGCCGCAGCTTCGGCATGTCGCACTTCTGCAAGGCACCAAGGCCTATGGCGTCCACGTCCGCCCGCTCACCGTGCCGGCGCGCGAGGGCCGCTCGGAAATGTACGAGCAGCCGAATTTCTACTGGGCGCAGGAGAATTTCCTGCGTGAGCTGCAGCAGGGCAAAGCCTGGCACTGGAGCATTCTGCGGCCGGTCCTGATCGTCGGTGAGACGATCGGCGGCGCGATGGACCTGATCCCGCCGCTCGGCGTCTATGCCGCCATGTTGCGCGAGCAAGGCCGCCCGCTCGATTATCCCGGCGGCGCCGCGCGGGTTTCGCAAGCGGTCGACGTCGATCTTTTGGCGCGCGCGATCGCCTGGGCCGGCGAGGCGGCCGCCGCGCGCAACGAAGCCTTCAACGTCACCAATGGCGATGTCTTCACCTGGGAGAATGTCTGGCCGGCGATTGCAGACGCGCTTGAGATGAAGCTGGGCAATGCCGTGGCGCTGTCGCTGGCGCGCGAGTATCCCAAATGGATCGCGCCGTGGGACGAGCTGCGACGCAAGCACAATCTGATTTCGCCCAGCCTTGAAGAATTTGTCGGCCTTTCATTCCAGTACGCCGATTACAGCATGCGCTATGGCCACACCCAGTCGGGCCCGCCCTCAATCGTCTCGACCGTGAAGATCAACCAGGCCGGTTTTACGGAGATGATGGATACCGAGGTGATGTTCCGGAAATGGTTTGGCATCGCGCGATCGAGCCGCTTGCTGCCGTAGCAAATTCGGGGGCTGCGCTGATCCCGCCAGATGCCATCATAGTTTGACGGAATGAAACACTGGAGCCTCAAAATGCTGGATCACGTCTCGCTGGGCGTCAGCGATATCGAGCGGTCAAGGAAATTCTATGATCAGGCGCTTCGCCCGCTCGGCATCGAGCGCTTGTACGCTGACGGTCCAACCGCCGCCGGCTATGGAGCCGATCGCAAAGCATTCTTCTGGATCGGCGAGAAAAACGCGTCGCAAACCGGCAGCCACGTCGCCTTTGTGGCCCAGGACAGGGAAACCGTGGACCGGTTTCACCAGGCCGCGCTCGCAGCCGGGGGACGCGACAACGGGCAGCCGGGGCTGCGCCCGCATTATCATGAAGATTACTACGGCGCGTTCGTGCTCGATCCCGACGGCCACAACATCGAGGCGGTTTGCCGGCGGAAGCAGGCGTGACCCAATCTACGTATTACCCGCCGCCCCGAACTTCGCTTCCATCGCCTTCCGCGTCTTGATGGTGTCATTGCCTTCATCGACCTCGACGTCGCTCCAGCGCACCACGGCGCCATGGGCGACGTTGTTCTTCAGCTTGACGCGATGGGCGAGACCAATCGGCAGCGCGCCGGCTTTGAGGCTGGCGGCTGCCGGCATCAATTTGCCCCATACCGTGTAGCCACCTTCGCCGTCGAGCATTTCGCCGGCGCGCAAGTTCCGCTTTGCCACCGCCGCGACATCGCCGCGAAAACCGTGCGGTTGTCCGGTCGGCTCGCCCCGCAACGCCGCCGACAGGATCGAGATGTTCAGCTCCAGTCCGATCAGGTGATACGGCTTGTACATCGCAGCAAACCGTCCCGATGCGTCGGTCTTCAGCCCGTACTGCTTGAAACAGTCCGCGGCATAATCGTTCGGTGCTTCCAGCACGACGTAGACGCCCCAGCGCAGATCGCGAAACACCGCCCTGCCGTCACGCTCCAGCGACGACACCACTTCCACCACGCCGGATTTCTCGAGCACGCCGCCTTTGTCGCGCGGCCGCATCACATGCGGCAGGTCGTCGACGCCGCAGGGCGGAAACTTTAGGCCGTCGGTGGGCACGTCGAGCTGGCAAGCGTTGGCGATCGCCGCCATCTCGATCGCGGATTTGGTGCCGTCGAGAAACGAGTTGAACATCTGCGGATTCATGCCCGCCGATTGCGCCTCATCCGCGGTGAGGCCGTAGTGACCCCAGACGCCTTCCGGCGTCACGTCGTGATAGGCCGGCAGATATTTTGTACCTTTGCCGGCGGCGACGACGCGGAAACCGGTCGCACGCGCCCAGTCCACCATCTCTGATGTGAGCGCCGGCTGATCGCCATAGGCCAGCGAATAGACCACGCCGGCCTTGCGGGCTTCCTCCGCCAGCAGCGGACCTGCCAGCACATCGGCCTCGACATTGACCATTACGACATGCTTGCCGGCCGCAATCGCCGCGCGGGCATGCCGGATGCCGACGGCGGGATTGCCGGTCGCTTCCACCACGACATCCATCGCGCCGCCGGCGATCGCGCGCAGGCCGTCATCGGTGAAGGCGGTCCGTGCGATCCGTTCCTGGTCCCAGCCGACGGTACGGCACGCCTCGCGCGCGCGGTCGCGGTCGAGATCGATAATCAGCGGCACCTCGAGTCCCGGCGTGTGCGGCACCTGTGCCAGGAACATCGAGCCGAACTTGCCGGCGCCGATCAGCGCGACGCGAACCGGTTTGCCGGCGGCATGGCGGGCCTGGAGGAGGTGGTGGAGATTCATGGCAAATCCGAAAGTTGGCGTGTCCCGGACGCGGTGCAGCGTTCTTCACGCTGCTCCGCAGAGCCGGGACCCATGGAGATAATCGAGCGCGGTTCAAGCATGGGCCCCGGCTCAGCAGCGCAACGTTACACGCTGCGCTGCGTCCGGGGCACGAGAGTGGCCTACTCCGCCGCCTGGCGATGGGCTCGCGCCAATCGCAGCAACGCGTCGTCGTCCACGGTCTGGATCGGCGTGAAATCGCGATGGGCGATATATTCCGGCCGCGTCGGGGTGCGGATGTAATTGGAGACCGCATTCAGCGTCAGATAGACGATCTTGCGCGGGTAGGGCGTGATGTTGCCGGCCGAACCGTGCACCAGATTGCCGTGGAACATCAGCATGCCGCCGGCCTTGCCGGTCGGCGCGACGATGCCGCCTTCCTTCACCAGCCTCGTCACCGTGGCCTCGTCCAGCGTCCACAGCGGATAGGAGGTGGTCTCGAGATCGTGCGAGGCCTGCAAGTCGCCGGCGTGCTGGCTCTTGGGCACCAGCATCAGGGGACCGTTGATCGGCATCACCTCGTCGAGGAAGATCGCGATATTCATCGCGCGGGGTTGCGGCATGCCGTCGTCGCGCTTCCAGGTGCCGTAATCCTGATGCCATTGCCAGACATCGCCGGTGAAGGCGGATTTGGCGTTGATCTTGTATTGATGCATGTAGACTTTTTCGCCGAACACCTGCTCGACCGGCTCGATCATGCGCGGATGCGCACCGAGCGCGCCGAACGCCTCGTTGTAGAGATGCGCCGCAAAGGCGGTGCGCGGCGCACCGCTCTTCTCGCGCCACACCTCGGGCCGGTCGGCGTCATAGATGCTGACAGCCTCGCGGGCGAGATAGGCCACTTCCTCGGGGCTGAACAGCTCGGGCAGGAACAGCCAGCCTTCGCGGTTGAAATAGTCGATCTGCTCTTGCATGAGTTTCATGTCGTCTCTCCCTTTGTTTTGTTTCTCTCCCTCATGGTGAGGAGCGCGTCTTCGCGCGTCTCGAACCATGAGGCTGCCGGCCCATCCTTCGAGACGCGTCTTTGCCGCTCCTCCAGCAATAACGGCGGAGCGTTATGCAGGGATGAGGATTCCCTGCTGCTACGCCGCCTTGCTCGTCGCCCTCAGTCTTTCCTCCGTCATCCGTCCTGCCGTCTGCGCATGCGCCAACGCCGCAGCCTCGGCTTCCCCAGCATTGCCGGCCAGAATCTGCACGGCGATCGCCTCGTGTTCGCTCCAGGCGCTGTCGCGGTAATCGAGTTCGGCCAGCACGGTGGCCATCGAGCGGCGCATGTGCGGCCATTGCGGCGCGATCATTTCCTCGATCGCAGGGTTCCCTGCGAGGCGGTAGATCGCGCTGTGAAAGTCGACGTCGAGCGCAATAAGCCGCGCCAGCGGGGTGCCTTGGCCGATGGTCCGGCCGGCCTCCAAGGCCGCTTCCAGCGCCGCCCGTCCGGCCGTGTCGGTCTTCACGCGTCCGGCGGCAAGCCGTGCTGCCAGGGCGTCGATGGCCCCGCGGACCTCGTAGAGCTGGCGGATACGCGCCGGGTCGAGTTCGGTGACCTCAAAGCCGCGGCGGCCGCTCTCGGCCACTAGGCCCTGACGGTGCAGCAGATGAAGGGCGTGGGAAACCGGCTGGCGCGATACGCCAAGCTTCTCGGCCAGCTCGTTCTGGGTGATGCGCTGCCCCGGCGGCAGCGTGCGGTCGATGATCGCCTCGAGGATCCGGGCATAGACCTGGTCGATCAGGTTGGGGAGCGGATCTAACGGGATCATGCCGGCTGTCCAAAGAGGAATACGGAATTCCGTATTCGGTATGGATACTCCCGGCAGGTGACCAGGTCAAGAGGGCCGCTGGCCTTGCCGAAAGCCGCGCAGATTGCGTGGACTACCGGTATCCGGTACTGTCTCCTGTGTGCAGTATGAATGGGACAATGGCAAAGCCGCTGAGAACCTTCGCAAGCACGGCGTGGACTTTGCGGATGCGATTGCTGCCCTCGAAGATGCGAACCGTTTGGAAGAAGTCGACACCCGGTTCGTATACGAAGAGGAGCGAGTTCAGGTCATCGGAATGGCTCGTAGCAACGTCCTGTTTGTGATCACACTGCGTGGCGAAGATAGCTGCAGAATTATATCGGCCCGAAAGCCACACGACATGAACAAGACCGGTACTACGCGGGTGACCACGAAGCCTGGTAGCACATCGCCTCGGAGCGATACCGATTGGACGCGACTCGATGCCGTGACCGATGAGGAAGTCGTGGCCGCTGCACTGTCCGATCCCGACGCCCAGCCGCTCACGCCAGAGCAACTGTCCGGGATGCGCCGGGTGTCGCGCGTAAAGGTGCTTCGACAACGCCTCGGCATGACGCAGATGCAATTTGCTGAGGCCTTCCACCTTCCGATCACCACGCTGCGCGATTGGGAGCAGCGTCGAAGCACGCCGGATGCACCGGCCCGGGCGCTGTTGTTGGCAATCGAACGTGACCCGGAGGTCATGCGCCGGTTGCTGGCAGAAGGAATAGCGTAGAAGGGGTGGCGCAGGTCCGAACCGCTCCTTCCGGTAGTTGCGCTCGGACTTAGAGCACCTCCACATCGAACGTGCCGATCGCTTCCGCGTCCGCCACCGCGTCCACCGCCGATATCCGCTCGCCGCTGATGGTCAGCCGCAGCACGATGCGCATTTCGCCGCCGAGGACGACGGCGACCCCGAGCGCACCATCGACCAGCGCAGGCCTTGCGGCCTGGGCACGGCCCTTGAAGGTTTCGGCCACCGCCGCAGCACCGCGGATTTCCGGCAGCGAACCCAGCCGCTGGGCGGCCTGGTCGGCACGGAACACCACGTCAGGATCCAGCACCGCGAGCAGCCCTTCGAAGTCACCGCCGCGCGAGGCCGCCAGGAATGCATCGACGATCTGTTTCTGCCGGCTGAAATCGGCGTCCGGCGCGGGCGGGGTGCCCTGCACCCGGCGGCGGGCGCGGCTGGCGAGTTGCCTCGCTGCGGCGGGCGTGCGGCCGACGATCGGCGCGATCTCCTCAAAGGGAACGGCGAACATGTCGTGCAGCACGAAGGCCAGCCGTTCGGCCGGCGCCAGCGTCTCCAGCACCACGAGCAGCGCCGCGCCGACGGAATCGGCCATATCAGCATCGCCCTCGTGTTCGTCGTGGGCGATGGGTTCCGCCACATCCGGGCCCATCGGTTCCTCGCGCCGCGATTTGCGCGACCGCAGCATGTCGAGGCAGACGCGGGCGACCACCGTGGTGAGCCAGCCGCCGAGGTTTTCGACCGCACCGGTATCGGTACGGCCAAGGCGCAACCAGGTCTCCTGCACGGCATCGTCGACCTCGGCGGTCGATCCCAGCATGCGGTAGGCCACCGCCCTCAGATGGGCCCGGTTGGCCTCGAATTTCTCAGCCAGAAACTTTTTCTCGTCCATCGGTCACATTCCCATGTCGTGTCTCGTCATGGCTATGACGAACGAAACCCCGCCGGTGTGACAGAAAATCGGCGCGGTCACGTCAAAACCTAACCAACGGATGGAGAGAGAAATGATGCAGGCTCGAATGAACCACCCAGTCATGGTCGTTCCCGACGCCATGAAGGCGCTGCACTCGCTCGGCGAACTGACCAAGAACAGCTTGCCGGAAAAGCTGCTCGAGCTGGTGCATCTGCGCGCCAGCCAGATCAACGGCTGCAGCGTTTGCGTCGACATGCACCCCAAGATCGCCAAGAAAGCCGGCGAGACCGATGAGCGGCTGTTCGCGGTCGCGGCCTGGCACGACACGCCTTACTTCACGGAAGGCGAGCGGGCCGCATTGGCGCTGACGGAAGCGCTGACCCGCATCAGCGACCGCGCCGATCCGGTGCCGGATGCGATCTGGAATGAGGCCGACAAGCATTTCGACGAGCAGGAGCTTGCAGCGCTGGTCCTGGCGATCGCCAACATCAATGTCTGGAACAGGCTCAACGTCGCCGTGCGCCAGCCCGTGGGTGTCTGGAAGGTCTGAGGGGCGGTTACGCCGGGGGCCGGCCCGGAATCCCCGGACATTGGCCTCAATTCCAGTGCGCCCGCTCGTGCTTAATTTACCTGCGCAAGCTAAAGAACAAGCTTGGCCGATCCCGATCGGCCGGGCTTTTTCGTTTGCCTCAGTCATCCATTCCGGTGCCCGTTATGTCAGAGCCCCGAGCCATGTTGCGACCGTCGATCAGGAAGCGAATCCTTGCCATCGCGGTCGGGCTGATCGTCCTGATGGCGATCACATCGGTTTTGTCGACAGTGATGACGCGAAAGGTCGCCCATCAGCTCGACGAACTCTCAACCAAATATGTCGAGGCCTACGGACATCTGGCGCGGATGAATGTCCGCTCGCTGGAGCAGGCGCTGGCGTTGCGCCGCATGGTGATCGCCCGGATGCAGACGCCGCCGGATGAGGCCGGCTTTGCCGAGCGCCAGAAGACCTATGAGGCGAAAGGACAGGATATTGACGAGGAGGCGAAGGCCGCGCGCAAGCTGATCAACGCTATCATCGAAGATACCTCCACGGCTTCCGACAACGCCGGACTTGGCCGGATCGACACTCGCATCGAAAATGCCAACGGCGATCTGCGCCGCTACATGCGGGAGGAATATCTGCGCCTGCTGCCGCTGCTGGAGGCACGCAAATTCACCGAGGCCCAGGCCATCGTGGCACGGGCCGATCAGCTGCGCGACGAGTTCAATCAGAAGGTCGAGGACATCAGGAAGGACATGCTGACGCAAGTTCGCAGCGATGCCGTGGTGACGATGCGCGACCAGCAAAAGACGATCGTGATCTCCGCGATCCTGACCGGGCTTGCAGCTATACTGGGATTGATGTTCGCGATCTTCATCAGCACCGGGATTACCCGGCCCGTGCGGCGGTTGCTGGAGGGCACCCGCGCCGTCGAGGCCGGCCGTCTCGATGGATCGATCGATGTCACCACGCGCGACGAGATCGGCCAGCTCACGTCCGCGTTCAACAACATGGTCGAACAATTGCGCCACAAGGAGAAGATGCGCGAAACCTTCGGCCGCTATATCGACCCGCGCGTTGTCGCGGGGTTGATCGACCGGCAGGCGCAGACCGCAACCGACGGCGAGCGCCGCGTGATGACGGTGCTGTTCTGCGACATGAAGGGATTCACCAGCCTCAGCACGGGCATGACGCCGCAGGGGCTGGTCAAGGTGATGAACCATTATCTGTCGACGATGTCGGGGCCGATCCGCAACCATCACGGCATCATCGATAAATATATCGGCGACGCGATCATGGCCTATTGGGGTCCACCATTCAACGAAGACGGCGAACAGGCGCGGCTTGCCTGCCTCGCCGCGATCGATATGGCCCGCCGCGGTACGGCGTTGCGGACGGAGCTTCCCGAATTGCTCGGTGTGCGCACGGTGCCGAGCGACTGCGACGTCCGTATCGGCGTTGCGACCGGCGAGGTGCTGGTCGGCAGTATCGGTTCGGAATTCATGATGAGCTACACGGTCATGGGCGACGCGGTGAATCTGGCGTCGCGGCTGGAGGGCGCCAACAAGGCCTATGGCAGCCATTGCCTGGTCTCGGCGCCGACCATCGCAGCAGCCGGTGACGGATTGGCGTTTCGCGAGATCGACCGCCTGGTCGTGGTCGGCCAGAGCCAGCCGGAGACGGTGTTCGAGATCATCGGGCGCGAGGACGAACTCACGCCAGAGCAGGTGTCGCTGCTGGACAGCTATTCGAAAGGGCTCGCCGCCTATCGCGAGCGCCGTTGGGACGACGCGCGCCACGCCTTCAGCGCCGGGCTCGAAGCGGTCCCCGCCGACGGTCCGTCCGGGGTATTCATCAAACGCATCGGTGAACTTCAGGCCAGCCCGCCGGCCGCCGATTGGGACGGCGGATGGCGTCTCGATGAAAAGTGATCAACTGGCAGCGCTCACGCCGCCAGGAACTCCATCACAGCCTCGGAGTATTCCTGCGGCGCCTGATCGAAGATCCAGTGGCGGGCGCCGGGGATCACGGCGGTTTTGGCGCCCGGAATATGCTGCGCCAGCACGCGCCAGATCTGCGCCAGCGAGCCCTGGGTGTCGCCGCCGCCGATCAGCAAGGTCGGCATCCCAATCGATTCCGCTTCGCTGCGTGAAAACGGCCGGCGCCTCTCGCCGACCTGGCCGATCAGCGTGAACGCATTGTCGCGGAGCTGCTGTTTGGGCGCAGCCGGCAGCCGCTTCCAGGTGCCCTCGCCATCGATCATGTCGACGATCAGGTCAAGCGCGCCGTCGATATCGCCGCTTTTGACTTTCTCCACCGCGGCCGGAATCCGCGCCGCAATCGCCGACGAACCGGGACCCGCACCGGCTGAACTAAGCGTGGCGTCGAGGTCGCCACCGGGCTCGGCCAGCACCAGCTTGCACAATAGATCCGGCCGCTGCTCGGCGACGCGAAAGGCGATATGTCCGCCGCGGGAATGTCCCATCAGGTCAACGGGACCGAGTTTCAGTTGCTCGATGAAGCCGATGACGTCGGAGACGTGCTGCGCCATCAGATAGTCGCTGCCGACGCCGTCCCAGTGCTCCGGGAAGAAGTGCCGCAGGCTGAGCGAGATCACGCGGTGTTTTTTCGACAGCGGCCCGAGCACCGGATACCAGGTGCGGAAATCGCCGAGCGTGCCGTGGACGCAGACGAGCGGCCGGCCCTTTCCGACGTCGAGATAGGCGATGTCATAGCCGTTGACGGGAAGCGTCTGCATGGGATCAAGCCTCTGCCAGGAACGCGAGCACGATCTCGCAATATTTCTGTGGCGCCTGTTCGAACATCGGATGCGTGGTGCGGGGGATCATCTCGGTGCGCGACCCCGCAACGTTCGCGGCGAGCGCGCGCAGCACCAGCGGAATCGCGCCCCGGGTGTTGGCGCCGCCGATGAACATCGTCGGCGTCTTGATCGCTTCGGCATCCGCCCTGGAGAAGGGCGGGCGCGCGTCGCGCATCTGGCCGATCAGCGTGGTGGCGTTGTCGCGCAGCAATTGCTTTGGCGTTGCCGGCAGGCGCTTCCAGGCGCCGGGGCCTTCCAGCGCGTCGATGAAGATGGCAAGCCCGCCATCGATATCCCCCCTGGCGATGACTTCCGCGGAGGCCGCAATCCGGGCCGCGATTGGGGAGGGGCCGGGCTTGTAGGCGGGATCGAGCGAGGCGTCGAGTTCGCCGCCGGGCTCGGCCAGGATCAGTTTGCGCAACAGGTCCGGCCGGCGCTGGGCGACGCGAAACGCGATGTGCCCGCCGCGGGAGTGGCCCATCAGATCGACCGGTCCGAGGTTCAGTTGCTCGATGAAGCCGATCACGTCATCGACATGCTGCGCGATCGAATAGGTATCGCCGATTCCGTCCCAATGATCCGGGAAGAAGTGCCGCAACGACGGCGCGATCACGCGGTGTTTTTTCGACAGCAGCCCCATCACCGACGACCAGATCCGGAAGTCGCACAGCGAGCCGTGCACGCACACCAGCGGCGGGCCCTCACCGGCCTCGAGATAGGCCATGTCGAAGCCGTTGACGGGGAGGGTCTGCATACGGGGCTCGGTGTGCGGGGCGGGGCCATTGAATGGCGCGGTGAATATCCCACATCATCGGAAGTTGTTTATGCCGTCAAGTTCCCTCAGGTTTCGGGTGGATAGCAACAATCTCCAAGCCTAGATTTGGGACCAGCATCAAGCTCAAACTATCGGAGCGAGAGGATCTGGAGCGAGATCATGACCGAACAGCAATTTGCGATATTCGACACCCCGATCGGCCGCTGCGGCATCGTGTGGGGCGAGCGCGGCATTGTGTCGGTGCAACTGCCGATGGGCGACGAGAAGAAGACCCGCACCCGCCTGCAGCAGCGCCATGGCGACATCGACGAGGCGCAGCCGCCAGCCAAGGTGCAGTCCGCCATCGAGGGGATTGTCGAGCTGTTGGCCGGCAAGCCGAACGACCTGGCGGATGTCGTGCTCGATCTCGACGGCGTGCCCGAATTCAACCGCGGCGTCTACGACATCGCGCGCACCATTCCGCCAGGCAAGACCATGACCTATGGCGATATCGCGAAAAAGCTCGGCGGCGTCGAACTGTCGCGCGACGTCGGCCAGGCGCTCGGCCGCAACCCCTGTCCGATCGTGGTGCCCTGTCACCGCGTGCTGGCGGCGGGCAACAAGCCGGGCGGCTTTTCCGCCAATGGCGGCGTGGTGACAAAACTCAAAATGCTGGCGATCGAAGGCGCTGTCGTGAACCACACGCCAAACCTGTTCGATTGAGAATCGCTGTTAGCGTCGCTCTTGGGCAGTGCCCGGTGCTCGGGGTGACTCGGGGGCCACGCCGAAAGTTGCTGCGTACAGCGACCTCAATTAAGGCGCTGCTTTGCGTGCTTCTCCATCCATGCAATCGCCAATGGTGGATCAGTCCTCAGCTTGCCTATGAGGTTTCTAATCTCCTCAATTCCATCCTTCTGGTAGACGGTTTCGATTGTCTCTGCTCCGGCATAGGGCCATTCAGGATAGGAGCCGGCGCTGACGTACTGCCCGATCATTGAGGACAACGGCTGATTGTCGCGGGCCATGTGGACCTGCATCCAGGCAGCGAGAGCTTCGTTAACGGGCTTCGCGGCATTCCATTGCTCCAGAAAATTCGGTCCGGGAGGCGGCTTCCCATTGCTCATGGGCGCGGTCTCCAGGAACGCATGGAAGTGTTCGTGGACGAGAATGCTGCGAAGAAACAGTCGGGCGACGTTCTGTTTTTGGTGCTTCGTGAGCGTAGCACGAAAATCGTCGAGCGCATTGCCGCAAAGCAGAACGCGGTCGGTGTTTGGTAACATCAGTTCGCTGCGTAAGCCCCATTCCAGCATCCTGGCTTGCAAGTCTGCGTCAACCTTTGCAACCTTGGCTGGAGCAAAAATGCCGTAGGTCGGCACGTCGCTCGCGATGAAGCGATCGACCCGGATTCGACCGCTGAGAATGGCTCTTGCCCGGGCCCATGCAACGTTTAGCAATTCGATGAAACCACTGATCGGACCGTTGAGCTTGGCATCTTTGCCACCCTCCATGTCGTAAGATTCGGTTTCCGAGGCGGTTAGGTTGTTGCGCAGGCCCAGGGCCTCTATTCGCCGCCATGCCGGCATTGGAATGGTATAGCCGACCTGAACGGTTTCATCCCCGGCCTCTCGGATTCGCTGTTTCAACACCGTAGTTATTGCACCGAAGAAGACGTCTGCGAATGCGAAGAATTTTTGCTCCGGCTCAACACCCGGCAAATCGAGGTTCAGCAACTCTGCGTGAGCGGAGCGCCATCCCACGCCTGCGTCCAGCTCGCGCAAGATAAAATCGATCGTTGTTGCAAACTGCCCCTTTAGCGCGTGGATTATTGCGTCGGCGATGTGGACGGCAGACTGGAAACGGCTGGGTAGGGCTGGAGGTTCGAGGCGATCCGTACAGCCGACCAAAACCGGCTCTATGAACCTCCATAGTTTAAGAAGGGCGTTGCGGAACGCAACGCCGCTGGCATCCAGATATTGGAACGAAAACTTCAACCCCATTGGCTCGAGTTCGGCTTGCCAATCCATCCAGATTTCGGAACTCCACAGATAGCTTTTTAGATTCGTACTGCTTCTCGCGGTGTCCGCAGCCAGGGCCGCCTCGACGACAGACGCTGCGGCGTCATGAAGGGACAGGATCTCGTTGAGTTTGTTGCGATTGCCAGGGCTCACCCAGGCGGGTTGAAGCCAGGAGCGCGGGTGTCCCTCGGAAATCCGGCGCAAGGCCTCAAATGAGGTGCTGTTCAGTCCAGCGTGTTGCGCGATTGCGACACCCGCGTCCGAGCCATCCCAGAAGGTGTTCACGTGGAAGGCAACTGTGATGCTGCCGATGATGCTCGACCAATCAAGCAGGGCTTTCTGGCGCTGATGGTCGAGAGGTTCATAGTCGACAGTTTGTGTCGCTCGGATACTGCGGACCGTGTATTCGTCCACAAGCAATGTCGGTACCGGATAATATCGCGCCGCTGTGGTCTGTTCGATGAAATCGACGGCGAAGGAGGTGTCCGCCGTGATTTCGTGACAGACATTGATTGAGGTTCCCGGCAAAAGGGGCAGAACGGCAACGGGTATTTTAGCTGCACCGGTAAGCGGGACGTCGCGGTCGCTTCGCGACGGAAGGTCCGTGGATGGGTTTTTCAGCCAATCGAGATCCAGAAACGTGAAGTTTAGCGAAGCCAGTTGCGGAGGCAAAGGGGGCGGTGGCTCGATCCAATAAGTTGGCCGTATGAAGCCTTCCCCCCGGTCGCCTTGAAGCGAGATGGCTTCCACAATTTCGTCCTGAACAGGCCGCGAAACGCTCGAGTCGTTGGACCAAAACAGCTGGAACGCGTCTGCGCGAGCCATCAAGGCGCGGATCGCGGGACGCCAGGCTTGTCCTGCAATCAAAGCGTCCTTGTCGATTACCGTGTAGATGCCGAGGCCGGAATACACGCTGGCGCAGGCCTTGACGACATCCAAGTTCGTTCGGGCGTATGACGCGAAAACAGTCTTGAACGGCCCGCAAACACTTGTTTTTGATTCACTATTGCCTGGCCGCGGGTCGGAGGTTGGACGAACGAGGATCGACAGTGGTACCCGCGCAATGGGAAGGCCCCTGACCGCGACTTCGACCTCGCCGAGGATTGGCCCCGACGTTGCACGGCCTGGACGAATCCGAAACTCGTGGCTCTCAATGTCCTCGTACCAATTGATTGTTGCGGCGGGTGGATTGATAACGAAGTCTTCGATCCGAGGCGTGAGTGTGAGGGTGGTACCGCGTGGGAAACGGCTTGACCCAGGCATGGACGGACTAAGCACCTCGGCCCCCTTGAGCCGGCCCAGACCCAGAGCGCGACTGCGAGCCTCGTCTCCCAGCGCCGACAGATGTACATACACCAACAAGGAGGCCCAATTGTCCTGGGCGAGCTCGCCTGGATAGGCTGCGGTGAAACTGACATCCTCCGCTGGGGCCACGGACGGTGTTGCCTGCATCGCGGTATCGAGGTTGGTTTGGGCTTGAGCCGCAGCCGCGACGTCGGACCGCATCTCCTCGCCGATATCGCCAATTGCCTTGCCCAGTTCGGACACGGAAGTCACTCCGGAAACACTGCCGAGTCCCCCGATCACACGCCGGATCAGTTCTTCACCTGGTTCACTCGGATCGATGAGAATGGCGTCGATTGGGACTCGTCGCTTCCTGAGTTCGGCGGCCGCGGACTCGGCTGCGTCGACGCTTGATAAGCCGTCCGAAATCAATAGTACCCGGATAAGGGGTTGGTCGGGATGAGCATCCACGTGGCGGCTCACAGCGGTAAGCGCTGCCGCAATATCCGTGCCGCCCCCGGCTTTGACGGTCGCGAGCGTCGCTTCTATTTTGCTGTTTTGAGACGATAGGCCTTCGTAGATTAGTTCGGCTTCATCTCTGAAGACGAAGATCGCGGTTTCGGTCGCCTGACCCAATCCTCGCATGTGAAGAATAAGCGATTCTTTTGCGGCATCAATCTTCACGGTGCTCTTGCTTTGCCGCGTGCGGGCCGCGAACTCGCTGGTGCTGCTGAATGGATCCGCCATCGAACCAGATGCGTCGAGAAGTATGAGCCACATGTCCGTCGCCCTCGCTGTGAAATCAGCTTCAAAGCTCCTATCCGATTACGACGAACATGATAACCGCTCCACTCGCACAACGCGACGAATATTTGTCTTACAACTCTCTTTTCATCTCCGCCTCCGGAGGAGCCGGATCTCCGCGTCGCGGCAACCGACCTGATGAACAACAGGGTCGAGGGGCAGATTGGTTCTGGATTCTTTGCCATCAACACAATTTGAAGAAGCCTATCCACGAAGTTTTGGTAGGTTTGATCGACAACCGCTGACTGCTGACGATCGGATTGTCCAAACAGCGTGGCGCCACAAAGTATGGCTGACCTGATCACAGGATTAATCGGCGCGCTGTTCGAAGAGTTGTTTGCCGCTACTGGCAGGAGGCTGCTCGGTCCGTTTGGATGGCGGCGCCCTCCCGACATCATGTGTGTCTTTACCGGCTTGTTGTTCTGGATCGTAGCCGGGGTGCTCGCGTACGCCATGCTGTACCGGTGAAGCGAAAGCAGGCTAAGATCAAAGCGACGCGATGCTGGCTCTTTGAGATCCTGGTCTACCGCCCCTTGAAATTCGGCGGCCGCTTCTCGTTGAACGCCAGCACGCCTTCGCGGCGGTCCTCGGTCGGCACCATCCGGTTATAGGCCTCGATCTCGAGCGAGAGGCCGTCGCGCAGCGATGACTGCAGGCCGCGGTGGATCGCAAGCTTTGCTTGACGGACCGAGATCGGCGCGTTGCGGGCAATGTGCGACGCGGTCGCCAGCGCTTCCGGCAATAGATCGGCTTGCGGAAACACTTCGTTCACAAGCCCCCAGTCGCGCGCCTGCGCTGCCGTAAACGGCTTGCCGGTCAATATCAATTCCTTGGCGCGGCGCTCGCCGACCGCGCGGGGCAGGGTTTGCGTGCCGCCGCCGCCGGGCATGATGCCGAGCGTGACCTCCGTGAGCGCAAAGCGCGCGGTCTCGGCCGCGTAGAGGAAATCACAACAACCCGCGATCTCGCAGCCGCCACCATAGGCCGCGCCATTGACGGCGCCGATGATCGGGACCGGGCAGTCGATCAGCGCCCGCACCATCCGCTCGAAGATCACGTGCTGGTGTCCATTGCTCGTCGGTCATGCCGCGGCGCTCTTTCAGGTCGCCGCCCGCACAAAAGGCCTTGTCGCCGGAGCCGGTCAGGACGATGCAGCGCAGATTGGCCGGATCGAGCGCGACATCCTCGAAACAGCGCACGAGATCGCGGCCCATCTGGGTGTTGAGCGCATTGGAGGCGTCCGGCCGGTTCAGCCGTACGATCGTCACGTGCTCGTCCACTCGCTCCAGCGCGAGGGTTTCGAAGGCGGGTGTTTCGATGGGCGCGGTCATATCGCCTCGCAGGTAAACCCGTTGCCGGCGCGGCGGATTTTCCCCACGGACGGTGAGGGGAAATGCGCGGTGCAGCACAGCGTGTCGGTGTCGCAATAGCGTTCGAGGAAACTGCGGCGCGTGACGCCCGCCTGCGCCTGGTCGACGTCGAACTTGACCGACATTTCCGGATAGCGCGTCTGCAGCGGCGAGTGCATCAGATCGCCCGAGAATACCGCATCGTCCTTGCCGCGGCCGAAGGTGAAGGCGAGATGGCCGGGGGTGTGTCCCGGCGTCGGCAGCAGGCGGGCGTGGTCGCCGATCGCAAAATCGTCGCGCACGATTTCAGACTGTCTGGCTTCGACCACCGGCAACACGCTGTCGCCGAACGGCGGCACGGGTGTTTTTGAATTTGTCTCGGTCCAGTAGTCGAACTCGGCCTTGCCGAACACGTAACGCGCCTTCGGGAAGGTCGGCACCCAGCGGCCGTTTTCCAGCCGCGTGTTCCAGCCGACATGGTCGACATGCAGATGCGTGCACATGACATAATCGATATCGCCGACTGAAAAACCCGCCGCAGCGAGCGCGAGCGCGTACGTGTCGTCGGTCTTCATGTTCCATTTCGGACGCAGCGGCCTCGGCTTGTCGTTGCCGATGCAGCTGTCGATCAGGATGGTGTGGTGCGGTGTCTTCACGATGTAGGACTGGAAACACAGGATCAGCACGTCTTCGGCGTCGAGTGCGCCGGCCTTCTGCATCCAGCCCCGGTTTTCCGCCAGCACTTCCGGCGTCAGTCCCGGCAGCATCTCCAGCGCCGGCACGAAAGTGGTTTCCTGCTCGATGATGCGGTGGATGGTGAGATCGCCGACGGTGAATTTCAGGCTCATGGCTTTTCCTTGTTCTTGCTGTCGCGAACGGCGGGAAGGATGTAGTTCGCCATCATGTCGAGCGCCCCGTTGCCCTGGCCCGGTTGCCAGTAAAGCCCGGAAGTCGTCATCACCACAAGATCGCGGTCGGGCACGATGAAAAGCCGCTGGCCGCCGAGGCCCATCGCGGCAATCCACTTCACTTCCGTCTCCAGCGCGATCGAGCGTCCCATCCACCATTGCTGGCCGTAGAAAAACAGCCCGCTGAAATAGCCGATCGCCTGAAAGCGTGGCCGGACCGATTGCTCGATCCATCCCGGCGAGACGATTGTCTTGCCATCCCAGGCGCCGCGATTGAGCACGAGCTGTCCGATCCTGGCGGCATCGCGCGGCCGCATCCGCAGGCCGACGGCGGAGGCGACTTTCCCGTTCTTGGGATAATTCTTCCATTCCAAATCGGTAATGCCGATCGGCCCAAACAGTGCCTCGCGCGCGAACGCTTGCAGCGGCTTGCCGGCAACGCGCTCGAGGATGTTGCCGAGCAGATCGGTCCCGCCGCCATTATAGGTCCACACATTGTCGGGCGGCTTTACGATCGGCTTCGACAGGATGTAGCGGATCGGGTCGGCCTCGCTGCTCAAATGCGGTTCGTCGTTCTTGGGATCATTCCAGGCGCGGTTCTCGTCCCACTGCATGCCGGACGACATTGTGAGCAGATGACGGAGCGTGACGTGGTCCCAGCCCGGCGATTTCAGGTCAGAATATTCCGGATAGAATTTGACGACGGGCTCGTCCGCGCTCGCGATCAGCTTGCGGTCGATCGCGATGCCGACCAAAAGCGAGATCACGCTCTTCGAGGCCGAGCGCATGTCGTGCCTGGTCGTAGCGTCGAACGCGTGCTGGCCGCCGCCCTGGCCCCAGGGCTCGTCATAGCCCGCGAAATATTGTTCGAACACGAGCTTACCGTGGCGGACGATGACCACGGCATGGACGTTGGCCTGAGTTTCCTTCAGGCGCGCCGCGATGGTGCAGAGCCGCGCGCCATCGAGGCCGACGCTTTCGGGGGAGGCGATGGTCCAGCCATCGTCGAGGGCTGTGGGTTCCGCAAGCCATGCCGGTCTGTCCCCGCGCAGTCACGGACGCCGACAGCAGGAGCGCGGCGGCGATGCCGAGGCGCCGCAATTTCCTGCCGCCCTCACGCATGCCGCCGTCTCCATTGTTACGCCGGCGGGGGAGCCGAGATTTTCACCGACGGCCGTTCCAGCATTTTCTGATGGAACGCATCGAGCTTCGGAAACGCCTTGCGCCAGCCGCAATCGGCGAAGCGGAAATCGGCATAGCCGAGCACGCAGACGAGGCCGATCTGCACGATGTCGAACGGCCGTGACAATACGTCGGGCTTGTTCTCGAACCGCGCCATGCCGGTCCAGGCCCGGTTCCAGTGGTCGTCCGACCAAGCCTTCCACCGCAATTCCTGCGGACGCACCATGCCCTCGTAGCGGCACAGCAGCATGGCATCGAGCATGCCCTGCAGCAGGGAATGATCCGACTTGACCTGCCAGCGCGTCGGGCCGGAGGCCGGGATCAGTTTGTTGCCGCCGGCGAGTTCGTCGAGATATTCGACGATGACGTAGGAATCCAGGATGACGTCGCCGTTATCGAGGATCAGCACCGGCAGCTTCTTCAGCGGCGTGATCTTCGAATATTCCTCGTTGGCTGTGCCGGGCGCCACCGTCGCCGAAATGAATTCGATCTTGTCGATCAGCCCGGTCTCGATCGCGGCGATGCGGACCTTGCGGGCGAATGGCGAGGCGGGAGAGAAGCTGAGTTTCATTCTATTTTCCTTGCGATGACTCTTTCCTCTGTCATTGCGAGGGAGCGAAGCGACGAAGCAATCCATTCTTGCTTTGTGGCTATGGATTGCTTCGCTTCGCTCGCAATGACGTGGTCGGCGCCGGAGGGCGACGCCACCGGCCTCACGCCTCGATGACTTGCTGCCGCTGTTCGCCGAGGCCCTCGATGCCGAGGGTGACGACGTCGCCGACATTGAGGAATTGCGGCGGCTTCATGCCGGCGCCGACGCCGGGGGGCGTGCCTGTCGTGATGATGTCGCCGGGCAGCAGCGTGAGGAAGGTCGAGACATAGGCGATGCACTTCGCCATGGTGAAGATCATGGTCGAGGTCGAGCCGGTCTGGCAGCGCTTGCCGTTGACGTCGAGCCACATCGACAGCTTCTGCACGTCGGCGATTTCATCCTTGGTCACCAGCCACGGGCCGACCGGGCCGAACGTGTCGTGCGACTTGCCCTTGGTCCATTGGCCGCCGCGCTCCTGCTGGAAGTAGCGCTCGGAGACGTCGTTGCAGACGCAGTAGCCGGCGACGTGGTTGAGCGCGTCGGCCTCGCTGACATATTTGGCGCGGGTGCCGATGATGGCGGCGATCTCGACTTCCCAGTCGAGCTTCTTGGACTCGCGCGGCTTCTCGATCGCGTCGTTCGGACCGCTCAGCGAGGTGTTGGCCTTCAGGAAGAAGATCGGCTCGGGCGGAATTGGATTGCCGGTTTCCTTGGCGTGATCGACATAGTTGAGGCCGATCGCGACGAATTTCGAGATGCCGGTGACCGGCGCACCGAAGCGCGGCTTGCCGTCGACGGCGGGAAGTTTTGAGGGGTCCAGCGCGGCAAGCTTGGCTAGCGAAGCGGGCGCATAGGCCTCGCCGTTGAGATCTTTCACATGCGCGGAAAGATCGCGCAGCTGGCCGGATTTATCGATCAGGCCGGGCTTTTCCTGGCCAAGCGCGCCGTAACGAACAAGCTTCATTGTACTGCTCCCTCAGGGGTTTATTTACTTGGAATGCTTCATGGAACAGCGGGCGGGGAAATTCAACTGCGGAAGCGTCCCGCATTGCAGGTCTCTTAATTCGTAGGGTGGGTGGAGCGCAGCGATACCCACCAGCTTTCCTGCCTCCTGAGGCGGTGGGTATCGCTTCGCTCCACCCACCCTACTATCCCGGCTCACCCCAGCGCGATGAACTTGAAGGCGTCCCCCTCGCGCTTGATATGGCCGGCATTGAAATGCCCGCCGATCACCAGCGTCGGCGTGTCGGCAAAGCGCCCGAACAGCTCGCGCCGCGTCTCCGCCGACTGCTTCTGATCGGAATCCGCCGTCGACGACCAGTCGAGATGGGCCATCTGGCAGGGATGATGGGCGACGTCGCCGGTGAGCAGCCCCTCCTGGCCGTCCGACCTGATGTGGATGCTCATATGGCCCGGGCTGTGGCCGGGCGTCGGGATCAGGGTGATCTCGTCCGAAAGCCTGGCGTCGCTGGCCACGAGGTCGGCCTTGCCGGCATCCGCGATCGGTTTGACGGAATCGCCGAAGACCGCCTTTTTGTCGGGCTCGTCGCTGTGGTCGCGCCAGTGCTCGAACTCGGTCTTGCCGAACACGTAGCGGGCGTTGGCAAAGGTCGGCACCCACTGGCCGCCGACCAGCCGGGTGTTCCAGCCGACATGGTCGACATGCAGGTGGGTGCAAAGCACCGTGTCGATGCTGTCAGGCGCAAAGCCCGCCGCGGTCAATCTGTCGAGAAACGGGTCCTGGCGGTTGTTCCAGGTCGGTACGTTGCGGCCCTGCTTGTCGTTTCCCAATCCGGTGTCGACGATGATCCGCCGCGATGGCGTCTCCACCAGCAGCGAATGGATCGACATTTTGAGGCGGCCCTCTTCGTTGGCGAAATGCGGGATCAGCCAGGGCAGCTTCTGGATCTCTTCGTTGGTCGCGAGCGGCAGGATGAAGCGGGTGCTGCCGACGGTCTCGAGCTCGACGACCTTGGTGATTTTGACCTTGCCTATCGTCCAGTGCATCCGACGCTTCCTCCCTGGTTTCGTTTCTTGCTTACCTCACCCCGCTTGCGGGGAGAGGTCGGCGCGTCTTCGCGGCGGGTGAGGGGGTACCGGTCCACCAACTTGCACAAGCTTCGTGGAGAGAGCCCCTCACCCCAACCCTCTAAGAGCGAGCTTCGCTCGTCTCGACCCCGCGAAGAGCGGGGCGAGGGAGTTAGCTACCGCGCGCAATGGACGATGACCGTACCGAGCTTGTCGCCCTTTTCCACCGCCAGATGCGCCTGCGCGGTATCTGGGAGCGCAAACTCCCCGGCCACATTGTGAATACGCTTGCCCGCCGTGAGCCATTTTGTGATGTCGGCCTGCGCTGCGGCCAGCAGCGGCGGCGGCAGCGCGAACAGCACCAGTGCGCGCAACGCGATGCACTTCTCCATCAGGTCTCGCATCGGCACCAGCGGCGTGCGGTTGCCGTTGGTGGCGTAGACCGCGATGGTCGAGTTCATTGCCATCAATTTCAGGGTGATGGCGATGTTGCCGCCGAAATCGACATCGACCACGCGGTCGACGCCGCGCTGCCCGGTAAAGGCCAGCACCTTGGCGATGACGTCGTCATTGCGGTAGTTGATGACGAGATCGGCGCCGGCCAGCCGCGCCTGTTCGGCCTTCGCTTCCGAACTGACGGTCGCGATCACTTTTGCGCCGCCCCATTTGGCAAACTGCACCGCATAATGGCCGACCGCGCCGGCGCCGCCGGTGACCAGCACGGTTTTTCCCGTGATCGGACCATCGCAGAACAGACAGCACCACGCCGTCATGCCGGGAATCCCGAGCGTGGCGCCGGCGGCGTAGGAAAGACTGTCCGGCAGCGGCGTCACCAGATGCTCGGCAAGCGCGATGTATTCCGCCGCCGTGCCGAAGGCGCGGCCGTTGCGCTGGCCGTTGAACAGCCAGACGCGCTGGCCGACCCTCAATTGCGTGACGTCTTCGCCGACCTGGTCGACGATCCCGGCGCCATCGCTGTTGGGGATCACGCGCGGATATTCCATCGCGCGATAGCTGCCGCTGCGGCGGCCGACATCGGCGGGATTGACGCCGGACGCCTTCAGCCGCACCCGGACTTCGCCCGGGCCGGCCTCTGGTGTCGGCATCTCGCCATAGGTCAGCACCTCGGGCGCGGGGCCCGTTCGATCGTACCAGACCGCTTTCATCCAGCGCCCCTTACACTACAGCGTGCCCGGGAACGCACCGCCGTCGAGCAGGATGTTCTGGCCGGTGATGAAGCCGGCCTTGGCGCTGCACAGGAACGCGCAGGCCTCGCCGAATTCCTCGGGGGTGCCGAAGCGCCCGGCGGGATTGAGCTTGGCACGCTCCGCCAGCACCTGCTCGACGTCGATCTTGCGCTTCTCGGCTTCGCCCTTGGCGGTGCCGCGCAGGCGGTCGGTGTCGAAGGGACCCGGCAACAGGCCGTTGATGGTGACGTTGTTGATCACGGTCTTGCGCGAGATACCGGCGATAAAGCCGGTGAGCCCGGCGCGGGCGCCGTTGGAAAGGCCCAATATGTCGATCGGCGATTTCACCGCGGCGGAGGTGATGTTGACGATGCGGCCGAACTTGCGCGCCATCATGCCGTCCACGGTGGCCTTGATCAGTTCGATCGGGGTCAGCATGTTGGCGTCGACAGCCTTGATCCAGTCATCGCGGGTCCAGTTGCGGAAATCGCCGGGCGGCGGGCCGCCGGCGTTGTTGATCAAAATGTCCGGATCGGGACAGGCTTTGAGCACGTCCGCGCGTCCCTGGGGCGTGGTGATGTCGCCGGCGACTTCCGTCACCGTGACGCCGGGATGCGCTTTGCGGATTTCATCGGCGGTCTTTTTCAGCGCCTCGGCGCCGCGCGCCGTCAAGGTGACGTGCACGCCTTCATTGGCCAGTTGCATCGCGCAGGCTCGTCCCAAACCCTTGCTGGAGGCACATACGATGGCGCGGCGGCCTTTGATCCCAAGATCCACTGTCTCACTCCCGTTATGTCAGGTGATTTTCTAGATTTCGATAGCGACACTGTAGCCAATCGCGACGGCCATGATAAGTGGCTCGTCGCTGCGCGAAATGCATATCAGTCGGTCATTGCCTGCTAAATTCGCTGCTCTCGCTTCAGCCGGTCGATGGTCAGCCCGGATGAGCCAACGGGTCGCGCGAATGCACGCCCGATGACAGGCCCCGCGACATCCGGTAATCCTTCTACCTGCAACTGCACACCGGCTGAAAGATGGAACAGAAACAAATGACCCCGTCAGGCCCTGCACGGGAGTCGATTGGGCAACTTCTTTCCCGGTTAGGCGTATTCCTTGTGACCGCAGCTATCGTTGCAGTGGCAATGGAAACCGCTTGGCGCGATTGGACGGTGTTTGCTCTCGGTTGGGCCGCAGCATTTTATGGGCGGAGCGAGATGGTTTCCTTGGGGGACACCAATTCGAAAGGCGTTCTCGATCGGCGTATTTGTGGGGACGTCACTGCCGACGATCGAATGGGTCTACAAACTGTATCACTGATCTCCCGAAACTATGGCTGCGTAGCGAGATGGCGGGTTAAAGAGAACCCGCCCTACGAACTGGCGTTAGCCAGGGGGTGGGGAGTTCGCGCGGGTGTTGCCGACGCATGGTGCTGACCGCGCTCTGATGGTTGGACAAGAAAGCGCCTCCGCCTGGGAGTACCTCCTAATGGCAGGCACCCGATCTACCGTTTGTTCGCGACCATTGGCATGATGCAAGCCTATGCGCCGTGAGGTAGAGACCATGCCCAACGATCGCCTCGTGCAACCACCGCCAATCCTTCACATCCGTAAAATCGGCATCGTCGGAACCGCAATCCTGCTGCTCGGGCCTATGGCCGCTTTTACAGCTCTTGGAGCAGGATCGCGCATCTCTGAAGGTTTCGAACCATTCGAGAAATCAGCGAGTGAGCGTGTCGCTCAGGCGTTCGAAGACGTCAGGGACATCGCATCCATCTCTGACGAGCTGAAGACTGCGCTGGCGTCGCTGAGCCAGAGCGTTCAGAGCGCACAGAAGCCGCCGGTCAAGGCTGAAGGCAATGATTGACCTGATCTGACTTCAGAGCTTCTACGATGAGAGGCAGCAAGATTATCGCCTCTTGATATACTGGTCGCGGCTTCCGTGATGCGCCTGCAAAAACTCACTTTTGATGATTGGCTGGAACACTCATTTGGACGCGAAGTTCGCCTTCAGCAAGCGCCTTGGTACTTCGATCCGGACCAGGATTGGTGGGATCCGCCACCTATGGAAGCCGTGTCCTATCTCACTCGACTGTTTGAAGATCCCGAGCCGGCATTACAGGGATTTGCTGACAGCCAAATTGCACAGGGCTTAACCTACCTCGTGAATACGAGCGCAAGCGGCGATAACAGATGGCTTTGTTCAACTGATGTGCCGGTCGAAGACCGTGTCCGCTGCGTTAAGTCTGTAGCTTCACTATTTACGAAACTGTTCGAGCCACGGTGCTCTCCCAGTTTATCCCACTTAAGCGAAGCCGCTGCCGGAACGCTAAACTGTGTTTGCTATATGTGGTGGGATACGTTTCCGAGTTTGGCTCTTGCTGGCGATCCGGACCTGCCAACTGTCCAGAATTGCGCGCTGCGTACCATGGAGCGCATCCTTCACCTCGACTCGATCGCCTGTCAGGAGAGCGCTCTGCACGGGCTGGGACACTGGCAGCGAGACCACAACGAGGCGGTGACGCAAATCATAGACCGCTTTTGCGAGGCGCATTCCAGGGCCGACCCCCGGCTTTTGCTCTATGCTCGATCGGCGCGCTGCGGATGCGTGCTGTGACGTTGAGGAGTGATTGTCGCGCCGAAGGCCGAGTGTCGCCATCGTGTTTCAAACACTGTTTCAAACACTCATTTTCATCAAACTGCATCTGAGAGTCTAAAAGCGAACCGACACCTTAAAGCCCGTTGGTAATCTTGATGGTACGCAACTGGGGATGGCGGGACGCATCGTGTTGGAAGTGTTGATTACCAAGCGAAGCTCGACCAAGTGGGAATGGCGGGTCTGTGACCGCTATGGGGCCACGATTATCGGCGGGTTTGAGAGCACCAGACCGGCGGCCAAGTACCGGGGTAATCGGGCGCTATTTCTTGTGTTGTCTACGCGCTGGATAAGGTGATGCTCCGAAGCGGAGGCGGACATCAAAGAGGCCGTCGATAATCTAAAATGCGTCCTCAGTCATCCAACTCCGTAGGGCGGGTTCTCTTTAACCCGTCGCTCCGTGCGAGATGGCGGGTTAAAGAGAACCCGCCCTACGGGAGCTTCTTCAAAGGGAAACGACTGTGTCGGGCGAACGCAATCTTGCAACATTGTTGCAGAACATGAAGCCGGAAATGCACGACGGCGTCTTCGTGTTTTGCAGCATCCCGGCAGACAAGGAGATTCCCGCCACGCTCAGGCCGATGCACCTGTTCCGTGAACGGGAAGGAACCACTCTCGTGATGCGGCGTGAGGAGGCCGAAAGCGCAGGTTTGCCGTATCAGTTCGCATCGCGCCTGATCACGCTGACCGTTCACTCCTCGCTGGAAGCGGTGGGCTTTCTGGCCGCAATCACCGGCCGGCTCGCGGAAGCCGGCATCAGCGTGAATGCCGTGTCGGCTTATTACCATGATCATCTGTTCGTGCCCGAGCACAGAGCCGATGAAGCGCTGCAGCTTCTGCAGGAGATGTCCAAGCCGGATTCGGCTGCGTAGGGCGGATTCTCTTTAACCCGCCATCTCGCAAGGATGGGCAATTCGAACTGCGTCGGCTCGCGCGCAAGCGCAATCACGCGATCCGCGTGCGACAAAACAACCCGTCGGGCAAATCAGTTCTGATTTACGGAAATCTTGTCAAGTAGAAAATTTCCGTAAATCGAAAATATTTCTGTAGTCAGCCGACCCAAATCAGTGCGCATCTATCGCCATCCCGTCCTACTCAGAAGGGCGTCGGCCGTCGTCACGGACGTTGGGCGGGTTGCGGTGGACGCTGGTTTACGCTGAGACGACGGCGTGGATAAGCGTACGGCAAAACCGTGTGGTCCTGGCGCCCGTTGCAGGCGTCAAGTTGCCGGGTAGGCGAGAGCTGAACGGCAGCGACGGAGTCAACC
>NZ_JAFCMD010000037.1:0-53325 GCF_018130105.1 Bradyrhizobium sp. AUGA SZCCT0160 | reverse complement strand
TGCACATGAGCATACAGGGCAGCGGAGAGCATCCGACATTCCCTGCGCAATGGCTTTACGGCTTATGACGCGCTCTCCCCGGTGAGACGGCCTCTATTGCCACCGTCACCCCTCGGAAGCGTTAGCTTCTTCAGAGCTTGACGCCGTTACGGGCGCCAGGACCACACGCTTTCGCCGTACGCCTCAGCCGCGACCGTCAATCGCAACGTCAGCGTCCACCGCAACCCGCCCCTCGTCGTGACGATGGCCAACGCCCCTTGTGTCCCGGGCGGTTGTTCCTGAGCAGCTCGTAGGATGGGTGGAGCGATAGCGATACCCATCAATTCCGGTTTGCGCTTGTGCGATGGGTTTCGCTTCGCTCTACCCATCCCACGCACTACGCTTACTGCGCTAACAGCCGCACGAAATCGATCACGCTGTACGCGGCCTCGCCAGAAAACGCGCGATGGCACGGCCGAGGTCGGCGCTGTCGAGGGGCTGCTCGAGCGAAGCCTTGGCCGCCGCGACCAACGGTTCGGGAGCGTTGTTCTGACCGGCTTTTTCGCAACAGAAATGCGCAAAGGCCGTGGTGAATTCGGGATGCGGCTGCACCGATAGCGTTACGCCGTTCGCATAGAGAAGGCCCGCGTGCGGCGTGAGCTGCGAATGGAATATGGTTGTTGCCCCCGTGGGTGGCGTGATGACCTGGTCCTGATGTGAGGCGGGAATTGCGATTCTATCGCCCTCGATCACGCCGTTGCCGGGCACGACGTCATAGACGTGACGCCCGATGCCCCAGCCCTTTTCCGATTTGCGCACCGTTCCGCCGAGCGCCTGCGCGATCAATTGATGGCCGAAGCAGATTCCGGCCATTGGAATTCTCGCCTCATATGCCGCGCGTACAAAGCGCTCGAGCGGTGCGATCCAGTCGAGATCGTCGTAGACGCCGGCTGGCGATCCCGTGAGCAGAATGGCTTCGAGGCCGGCGGGATCGGGCAACGCTTCGCCGTCAGCAAGCCGGACCGTCGCAAAGCTCGCCGAGGCATCCGCCTCGCCAAGCAGCCGTTCGAACATCTGGGGGAAGGAGCCGTGCCGCGCGCGATTGGCAGGCGAAATGACGCCGGTTTCGATGATCGTGATTTTCGGCATGAATGTTTTCCAGGGCACCAAAGCATAAAGGCACCACAACATGAAAGAGCCTCAGCTCCTTGGGGAAAGAGCTGAGGCCCGACGCGGCTTCTTGGGGTTCGCGGCCAGGATTTTGTCAGGGGGGCGATGTCCGGCAGCTTTTGAAAATGATGCCGAGATTTCGGGGTTTCCGCAACAGACATCGTGGAACGAACCCGCTTCTTTGGGGGTAGTCCGAATTGGCTTTCCCATCACATGCTTCAGCGCTTGACCAGGCAAAGATAAGGTTAATGCTTGGGGTGGGTTGCCACCGGATCCGCGCAACGCGCGGCCCGGTGATAAACTCCGCGTAACCCACCGCTGTTCGTATTCGCGTCGGCGGTGGGTTACGGCTTACGCCTTCTCTTTGCGAGCTATGGCGGACAAGTCACCTGACCCACCCCACGCAGCGACGCAGCCGCCGTCAGCCGACGACGACTTCGCTGATCTGCATGACCGGGGCGATGTCGGTATAGTTCTTGATGTCGCCCATGATCTCCTTGGCGTGAGGCCCGAAGCCGGCCTGGAACGACTCCACCGAGTCGGCGAAGATGTGACACATCCCGACATAGGTCGCGGGCGCACCGGGTGCGCCGCCGCCGATGCCCTTGTCCACCGTGTAGGATTTGCAGGCATCGCCCATGCGCGCCTTGACGAGCGGCATGTGTTTGTCGCGGTAATAATCGTGATCGAAGCGCGCCCCCGGCGTGTTCGGATACATAACGCTTACCTTGATCATGGCGTGCTCCTCGTTTGATATTCGCCGGTTGATTTCCGGCACGGAGCCAAACTGTGCGTCAGTTTTGCCGATCCCGCAACTCCGAAACACCGGGTTGCAGTTGCATTGGCCGCAAACTACCCCGGCGACACAAATTTGGAGTATTGTGCGAGCAGGTGGAGGAACAGCGATGCAATTGCGGGTTTTTGGGCGCACGGGAATGCAGCTCTCGGTGCTGGGCTTTGGGTGCGGCGCCGTCGGCGGCGTGATGGTGCGCGGCGATCCGGCCGATCAGGAGCGCGCCGTCGCGCGGGCGCTCGATGTCGGCGTGAATTATTTCGACACCGCGGTGCTGTACGGCGACGGCCAGTCGGAAAGGAACCTTGGCCGTGTCTTGCACAAGCTGAAGCCGGCCAACGCGATCGTCGGCACCAAGGTTCGAATAGCGCCCGATGCGTTCGGTCGCATTGCCGACGCCATTACCACGTCGCTCGAAGGCAGTCTGGCGCGACTGGGTCTTGAGCACGTCGACATCTTTCACCTGCACAATCCGATTACCGTTTCAGGCGGCGGATCGGCGCTGAGCGCGCGGCAGGTGCTGGACGAGGTGGTGCCGGCGTTCGAGCGGCTGCGTCAGCAGGGCAAGATTCGATATTTGGGGATTTCGGCGGTCGGCGACACCGCGGCGCTGCATCAGGTGGTCGATGCCGGCGTCTTCGACAGCGCGCAAATCGTCTACAACATGCTCAATCCATCCGCCGCCGAAGAACTGCCGAAAAATTATCCGGCGCAGGATTATGCGCGGCTGTTCGATCACACGCGCGCTGCCGGCGTTGGCGTCGTCGGCATCCGCGTGCTGGCCGGCGGCGCCCTCTCGGGCTCGGCCGCGCGTCACCCGATTGCAAGCCCGGCGCCCGAGCCGATCGGCTCAAGCATGAGCTATGACGCCGATATCGAGCGCGCCCGCCGTCTGATGCCGCTGGTGGAGGAGGGGTCTGCTTCCAGCCTGACCGAAGCTGCGACGCGGTTTGCGCTGTCGCATCCGGCGATGGGCACTATCCTGGTCGGCATGGCGACGCCGCAGGAGTTCGAGGGCGCATTCGCCGCGGTTGAGAAGGGGCCATTGCCGCAGGCGGCGCTCGAACGGCTGGCGACATTGCGGCAGGCGTTCTCCGGCGAGGCGCGGTGAATGGCGACGCGTAGGATGGGTAGAGCGCAAGCGAAACCCATCGCCTTTGTGCGTGGGTGCGATGGTGGGTTTCGCTTCGCTCTACCCACCCTACGCCACGCCGCTTGCTCACCGGCCCGGGCTGGAAATCAGCGGCGGTGCGGTTGAGCCGGCGGCAAGCGAACGTTGCACCATGACGGTGTCGGCCCAGCGGCCGTAGCGATAGGCGACGCCCGGCAGCAGGCCGGCGCGGGCAAAGCCGTACCTTTCGTGCAGCGCAAGCGACGCCGTATTGTCGGAATCGATATAGCCGATCATCTGCCGGAACCCGGCTGCGGCGCAGACGTCGATCAGCTCCTGCAACAACAGCCGTCCGACGCCGCGTCCCTGATGCTCGCGATGCACATAGATCGAATGCTTGACCGCGTAGCGATAGGCCGGCCGCTTGCGAAACAGCACGACGTAAGCGTAGCCAACCACCTCGCCGCCGCAAACAGCCACCAGGTGCGGCAGGCGCTGGCTGCGGAGGTTCTTGCGCCGGTCGCGCAGATCCTCGGGCTCCGGGGTGCCGCTGTCGTCGACGCTTTCCTCGACGCCGCGGCGGATATGATGCCGATAGATCGCCAGCATCGCCTCGACATCGCCGTCGCGCGAGGGTCGGACCAGCACCGGCGGCTGGTCGGTCACGGCCGGGTCTGTTGTTTCGACGGGCCGGTTCATTCGCAGACCACATAAGTATGCAGCCGGATGCGGCCGGACGGATCGACTTCCTTGTAGACGCCCTGAATCTCGACGTCGAAGCCGGGGAAGGTGTTGAAGCAGGTTTCGAACATTTTGAGGTAGTCGATCATCGGCTGCGCCCGTTCGGTCAATCGTTCGCCCGGCACGATGGTGGCGATGCCGGGGGGATAGACCACGAACGGCGTCGTGGCAATGCGGCCGGCGATGGCGTCGATCGGCAGGTAGTCGACGTCGTTGCGCACCAGATAGCGCGCGGCGTCGCGCGGCGACATTGCGATGTCGGGCAGATGCTCTGCGAGGAATTGCTTCGCCTGCAGCGCGCTGACGCCGGCTTCGCGGAAGAAGCCGTGCATGCCGGCGCAGAGATCGCGCAGGCGGACGCCGGCATAGCGCTTCGGCCGGCGCTGATGGAATTCCGGAATCACCTCTTCCAGCAGCGCGTTGTCGTCGTGCAGTTTCTTGAAGGCGACGAGGCCCGAGATCAAGGTGCCGGCCTTGCTGGCCTCGACGCCGGGGGTAAGCAGGAACAGCAGCGAATTGAGGTCGTTCTTTTCCGGCACGATGCGGTTCTCGCGCAAATATTGCGCGACGACGGGGGCGGGAATGCCGTGCTCGGCATAGCGGCCGGTGGCGTGGTCGAAGCCGGGTGTCAGAACCGTCAGCTTGTTTGGGTCGGTCATGGCAAAGCCCGCGGTCAGATCGGGAAAACCGTGCCAGCGGGCGTCCGGCGAAAGCTGCCAATAAACGGGGTCGGTGACCAGCATGTCGGTGGAGATGGTCTCCCAGGCCACATTGTGCACGGCGCCCGCGCGGGAGACGTCCGGGATTGCGACGCGGTCGGGCACGAACGGCTCGAAGAACCAGCGGCGTTCGGGCCGCGCCTCCTTTTCCTCGAATTCGCGGCGGACCGCGCGCATCTTCTTGCGCAGTTCGATGCCGAGCCGGATCGTGTCGTCCCACAGCACCTCGCCGGAGCGGCCCTTCATCATCTGCGCGCCGACATCGAGCGAGGCGAAGATCGGATAGAACGGCGAGGTCGAGGCGTGCTGCATAAAACTCTCGTTGAAGCGCCGATGCTCGATGCGGCGCTTCTGCCCGGTGATGTGGCGGTCCTTGATGTGGATCTGCGAGGCCTGCGAGAAACTCGCCAGCTGTTTGTGGGTCGACTGGGTCGCGATAATGCCCGGCGCGTCGGGACCGAGACCGGACAGCCCCATTGCGAAACGGCCGGCATAGAGCGGATGAAATTTCATGAAGCCGGCCCAGGCCTCGTCGAACAGGATGTAGTCGCAGAGGTGGCCGATGGCTTTGAGGATCATCTCGGCGCTGTGGATGGTGCCGTCGTAGGTGCACTGCTCGACCACGGCGACGCGGAACGGGCGCGGCTTGCGCCAGGCTTCCGGATCCTTGACCAGCGGATGGCTGCGGATGCGTTCGCGAAGCGCGGTTTCATCGATCGCGTCCCAGCGCATCGGGCCGATCAGGCCCCAGGCGTTGCGGACGGTGGGGATGTAGACCGGGATGCCGCCGGCCATCATCAGCGCGCCGTGATGCGCGGCCTTGTGGTTGTTGCGGTCGAACAGCACGAGATCGCCGTCGGTGACGAGCGCGCCCAGCACCACCTTGTTGGAGGTCGAGGTGCCGTTGAGCACGAAATAGGTCTTTTCGGCGCCGAAGATTTGCGCCGCTTCCTTTTGCGCCTTCAGCGCCGGGCCCTCATGAGTGAGGAGATCGCCGAGGTCGAGCACGGAATTGTCGAGGTCGTCACGAAAGACAGCTTCGCCGAGATGTTCGACGAACACCCGGCCGATCGGGCTGCGGCTGTAAAACACGCCGCCATTGTGGCCCGGGCAGGTCCATAGCTGGTTGCCCTCTTCGGCATAGTCGACCAGCGCGCCGAAGAACGGCGTCTTCAGGGTTTCGGCATATTGCTTCAGCCGGCTGATCAGGTTCTTGGCGATGAAGGGCGGCGTTTCCTCGGACAGGAAGACATAGCCGTCGATGAAATCCAGCACCTCGACCGGCAGGTCCTCGAACCGCTTGCGGCGGATCAGGAGGATGATCGGAAAATCGAGGCCGCGCCGGCGCATCAGATTGATCAGGGCCATGGTCTTGCCCTCGAGGCCCTTTTTACCCCAGTCGACCACCATGCAGCCGATCGCGGCATCGGTCTGAACCGCGATTTCCGCATCCTCCAGCCTGCGCGCCCGGACCACTTCGAAGCCGGAGCGCTCGATCTCGGTGATGATCTGATTGAAACGGAGGCCTTCGAGATCGTCGGTATCAAAGACGGGCGCGGCGAACAGAAAGGTGAAGCGTCGGAAATAGTCCATCGGGGTCCTCGAGTGTGTGTCCAGCAAGCTGTTGGCGCATTCGATGACATCTGGATGACGGATGGGTTCCGGCCGGCCTCCCAAAACTCTGCCGCTCGATCGAGGGGCTGCCCTTCAGCCCCGGTATCGCAACGCCTCCACCAGCACCGTAAACGCCGGCGACTGCTGGCGGCGGCTCGGGTAATAGAGGTGATAGCCCGGAAACGGCGCGCACCAGTCGTCGAGCACGCGGACCAGCCGCCCGTCGGCAAGGTGCGGCTTCACCTGGTCTTCGGGCAGATAGGCGAGGCCGTGCCCCGCCATGACCGCGTTCATGCGCAGCGCGATGTTGTTGAACACCAAGGGACCATCGACTCGCACCCTCAGTTCACGGCCGCGTTTCTCGAATTCCCAGGCGTAGATTCCGCCATAGGTCGGCAGGCGGATGTTGATGCAGTCGTGCGCAGTGAGATCCTGCGGTTTCTTCGGCACCGGCTTGCGTTCGAAATAAGCGGGTGCGCCGACCACCGCCATGCAGAAGTCCGGTCCGATCCGTACCGCGATCATGTCCTTGGCAACCTGCTCGCCGAGACGGACGCCGGCATCGTATCGCTCGGCGACGATATCGGTGAGGCCGTAGTCGATGATCAGTTCGACCTTGATGTCGGGATAATTCGGCAGCAGCGTCGTGAGCGCCGGCCAAAGAATGGCCTGCGCGGCATGTTCGCCGGCCGTGATCCGGATGGTGCCGGCGGGTTTTTCCCGCAATTCGGTCAACGCCGATAGTTCCGAGTCGATCTGCTCAAATTTTGGTCCGACGGTTCGGATCAGCCGCTCGCCGGCTTCGGTCGGCGCCACGCTGCGCGTGGTGCGGGTGAGCAAGCGCAAGCCGAGCCGTTCCTCCAGGCCACGAATGGTGTGACTGAGCGCCGATTGCGAAACCCCGAGCTGTGCTGCCGCCCGCGTAAAACTGCGTTCTCGCGCAACCGTGAGGAACGCCATGAGATCGTGCGTGTTTTTCCCGAGCATTATTGAGCCAGACTCATAAGTGTATGCGGATTAATAGGCCTAATCGAAACTCGCCGCACTCCCTAAATGCCCGAAGGCACGAGCTCGTTACCTGCCCGGGCGGGCGGCGCGCAACCCACGATCATGATCGGCGTTAGCAACCATGGATCATGGTCGGCGTTGGTGGGCGGGACGCAATCGAACGAAGCGGCAAAAGGATTTATGGCATGCGAAGCCCCGGTGATTTCAGATTCTCTCGGCGCGACCTGTTGATCGTCGGCGCCGCGTCTCTCACGGCGCCGGCCCTCGGGGTCACGACGTCGACCTTTGTGGCCAAGGCCGATGTCGCCCTGAAGCCTGCGGTTCCCGGAGCGCCCGTGATGTCCAAAGTTTCCTTCAACGTGAACGGCCAGGTGCGCGAGCTCGAGGTCGACACGCGGACCACGCTTCTCGATGCGTTGCGCGAGAATCTGCATTTCACCGGCACCAAGAAGGGCTGCGATCACGGCCAGTGCGGCGCGTGCACGGTGATCGTCGGCGGGCGCAGGATCAATTCATGCCTGACGCTGGCTGTGATGCACGAGGGCGAGAGCGTCACCACCATCGAGGGATTGGGTACGCCTGACAACATGCATCCGATGCAGGCGGCGTTCGTCAAGCATGACGGCTATCAATGCGGCTATTGCACGCCCGGGCAGATCTGCTCGGCGATCGCGGTGCTCGACGAGATCAAGGCCGGCATTCCCAGCCATGTCAGCGCCGACCTGACGGCGGCGCCGCAATTTTCGGCCCTCGAGCTGCGCGAGCGGATGAGCGGCAATATCTGCCGTTGCGCGGCCTATTCCAACATCGTCGATGCGGTCACTGAAGTTGCCGGGAGCAAGGCATGAAATCCTTTACCTATCAACGCGTCACCTCGCCCATCGCGGCCGCCGCCGCTGCCGTGCACACTCCCCACGCCAAGTTCATCGCCGGCGGCACCAATCTGCTCGATCTGATGAAGCTCGAAATCGAGACGCCGTCGCATCTGATCGACGTCAACCGCCTTGGGCTCGACAAGGTCGAGCCGACGCCGGACGGCGGCCTGCGCATCGGCGCGGTGGTGCGCAACACCGATCTTGCCGCCGACGAGCGGGTACGGCGCGATTACGGCGTGCTCTCGCGCGCGCTGCTCGCCGGCGCCTCGGGCCAGTTGCGTAACAGGGCAACGACCGCGGGCAATCTGCTGCAGCGGACGCGCTGTCCTTATTTCTACGACACCAACCAGCCCTGCAACAAACGCCAGCCCGGCAGCGGCTGTTCGGCGATCGGCGGGTTCAGCCGTCAGCACGCCGTGATCGGCGCCAGCGATTTCTGCATCGCGACGCACCCGAGCGACATGGCGGTTGCGATGCGCGCGCTCGACGCCACCGTGGAAACGGTGCGTCCTGACGGCGCCGTGCGAACCATCCCGATCGCGGACTTCCACCGGCTGCCCGGCGATACGCCGCAAATCGAAACCGCACTGGCGCCGGGTGAGCTGATCACCGCCGTGACGTTGCCGAAACCGGTCGGCGGCAAGCAGATCTATCGCAAGGTGCGCGACCGCGCGTCCTATGCGTTCGCGCTGGTTTCGGTCGCCGCCATCGTGCAGCGCGACGGCTCGGGGCACGTCGCGCTCGGCGGCGTCGCGCACAAGCCATGGCGCGTCGAGGCGGCGGAAGCCGCGCTGCCGCGCGGGGCGCGGGCCACCGTCGCGCAATTGCTCGGCGACGCCAAGCCGACCCGTGAGAACGCATTCAAGCTGACGCTGGCCGAGCGCACGCTCGCCGCGGTGCTGACAGAGGCGAGAGGCTGAGCCATGAAATTCGATTCCCCGGCCACATCAAATCCGATCGACCAGCTCAAGGTGATCGGCCAACCCGTCAGCCGTATCGACGGTCCACGCAAGACCACGGGAACCGCGACCTACGCCTATGAATGGCACGACGCGGCACCGAACCCGGCCTATGGCTACATCGTCGGTTCTGCGATCGCCAAGGGCCGCATCAAGTCGATTGATCTGACCGCGGCCAAGGCCGCGTCGGGTGTGCTCGCCATCGTCACGGCTGAGAATGCCGGCAAGCTCGAGAAGGGAAGTCTCAATACCGCTAAATTGCTGGGCGGGCCTGAGATTCAGCACTATCACCAGGCCATCGCGGTGGTGATTGCGGAAACGTTTGAGCAGGCGCGCGCGGCCGCGCAACTGGTCCGCGTCGATTATATCAGCGACAAGGGTGCGTTCGACCTCTCGAAATTGATGGAATCAGCCAAGCCTGAGAAAATCACGGGCGGTCCCGCCGACACCGCGGTCGGCAATTTCGCCCCGGCCTTCGCCGCGGCGCCGGTCCAGCTCGACGCCACCTACACCACGCCAGACGAAGCGCATGCGATGATGGAGCCGCATGCCTCGATGGCCGCCTGGGACGGCGACAGGCTGACGCTCTGGACTTCGAACCAGATGATCGCCTGGAACGTGGCTGACATCGCCAAGACGCTGAACATCCCGAAAGAAAAGGTTCGCCTGATTTCGCCGTATATCGGCGGTGGCTTCGGCGGCAAGCTGTTTCCGCGCGCTGACGCGCTGCTCGCTGCGCTTGGTGCACGCGCGGCCGGCCGGCCGGTCAAGGTGGCGCTGCAGCGTCCCCTGATGTTCAACAACACCACGCACCGTCCCGCGACGATCCAGCGCATCCGAATTGGCGCGACCAGGGAGGGCAAGATCACGGCGATCGGTCACGAGAGCTGGTCCGGCGATCTGCCCGGCGGCAAGGCCGACGGCGCAGTGAGCCAGACACGGCTGCTCTATGCCGGCGCCGATCGCATGACCACGACGCGGCTGGCGGTACTCGATCTGCCGGAAGGCAATGCGATGCGCGCGCCGGGCGAGGCCACGGGCATGATGGCGCTGGAGATCGCCATGGACGAGATGGCGGAGAAGCTCGGGCTCGATCCGGTCGAACTGCGCATTCTCAACGACACGCAGGTTGATCCGGAAAAGCCGGAGCGGCCGTTCTCGCAGCGCCGGCTCATCGAATGCCTGCGCACCGGCGCCGAGCGCTTCGGCTGGAGCAAGCGCAGCGCGCAACCGGGCAGGGTGCGCGACGGCCGCTGGCTGGTTGGCACCGGTGTCGCCGCGGCGTTCCGCAACAACTTGCTGACGAAATCGGCGGCGCGGGTCCGGCTCGACAACAGCGGCGTCGTCACGGTCGAGACCGACATGACCGATATCGGCACCGGCAGCTATACGATCATCGCGCAGACCGCCGCCGAGATGATGGGCGTTCCGATCGAGAAGGTGGCGGTGCATCTCGGCGATTCGAGCTTCCCGGTGTCGGCCGGGTCGGGCGGGCAATGGGGCGGCAACAATTCGACGGCCGGCGTCTATGCGGCCTGCATCAAGTTGCGCGAGGCCGTGGCGCAAAAGCTCGGCTTCAATTCCGCCGAAGCAGTATTTGCCGACGGCCAGGTCAAATCGGGCAATCGCAGCGTGCCGCTGGCGCAGGCCGCCGGTGGCGGCGCGCTCGCGGCCGAGGACGGCATCGAATATGATGGCGAGCTCGCCAAGAAGCATCAGCAATCGACCTTCGGCGCGCACTTCGTCGAGGTCGGCGTCGATACAGCGACTGCCGAGATTCGCGTGCGGCGCATGCTGGCGGTGTGCGCCGCCGGCCGCATCCTCAATCCGAAGACGGCGCGCAGCCAGGTAATCGGCGCGATGTCGATGGGAGTTGGTGCCGCGTTGATGGAAGAACTCGTGGTCGACAAGCGCCATGGCTTCTTTGTCAATCATGATCTCGCCGGCTATGAAGTGCCTGTTCATGCCGACATCCCGCACCAGGACGTGATTTTCCTCGACGAGACCGATCCGATGTCGTCGCCGATGAAGGCCAAGGGCATCGCCGAACTCGGCATTTGCGGCGTCGCCGCCGCCGTCGCCAACGCGATCTACAACGCGTCAGGCGTGCGGGTGCGTGACTATCCGATCACGCTCGACAAGCTGTTGCCGCGGCTGCCGGAAGTGGGATGAGCGTCAATCCCGCTCACAGCCTGCGATGATCACGCGCAGACATGTGCTTGCAGCCAGCAGTGGCGGCCTCGCCGTGCTGGCAGCGGGTGCTGCCGCCGCAACGACGGCAGCCACACCACGAAAGACCAGAACCATGGACATCAAACGAAGCGGCTCGCAGCCGTCCGGCAAGGGACCTCCAGATTATTTCACCGGTACCGTCCGCGTCGATCCGCTGTTCAAAGCGACCGAGCCGGCGCGCGCGGTTGGCGCCAGCGTCACCTTCGAGCCCGGCGCGCGCACCGCATGGCACACCCATCCGCTCGGACAGACCCTGATCGTCACGTCAGGTTTTGGCCTGGTGCAGCATTGGGGCGGGCGGATCGAGGAGATCCGGCCCGGCGACGTGGTCTGGTTTCCGCCCGGCGAGAAGCACTGGCACGGCGCGGGGCCCACGACAGCGATGACGCATCTGGCTATCCAGGAAGCGCTCGACGGCAAGACCGTCGACTGGATGGAAAAGGTCAGCGACGAACAGTACGCGCGATGATCTGCAGCTCCGACCGAGTTTTACCCGTGCGCCCTGTCCGTGGAACCGCGTGGAGTTCCCGCGGCCGCAACCTCTCCACCGTGCTGCCTTGCTTTGGTCAAACCGGAATGAGGTAAGGGGAACGACGTGTGGGGAATTCTGGGGGCTGGAAGTCGTCGATCTCACGCAAATCCGCCGGTCGCTCTTGGGGAAATCTTGGGCAGGGTCTTAGGCAAAGTCTTAAGACAGGCACTTGGGGCGCAGGCGACATTGGATCGAGTACGGAGCGCCGATGCAATCGATGCAGAAACCGAAGCCAACCGACGATCCGCACGATATCCTTGTGGTCGCACCCGATGCCATCAGGGTCGCAGCCGATGCCGTCAGGGTCGTACCCGATCCCGTCAAGGCGGCGCCCGCGGAGGAAGAGTTTTCCAGCCTGGCGCCGGATGCCGTGCGCGCGCCTTCGGGTCCGCAGCCTCACATCGAACCGGTCTTCCCGGCCGGAGTAGCAGTGCCGCCGGTCGACGCCACGTTTCGCGCAACCGCCGTCGATGAAATCACGTTTCGCGCCGCCGCCGTCGAAGATGCGCTGATCAAGAGCCGCCGCCGGCCGAGGTCGTCGATGGCGAGGCGCGCGATGCGTGCCGTCACGGCGTTGCTGCTGGCGGGCTGTATCGGCGGCGCCGCCATGGCCTGGCATTACCATGCCGAGGCGGCTCAACGGATAATCGCGGAATGGACGCCGCTGTTCGCACAAAAATCGTCGCAGGCGCCGGAAAAAACCGGGCTCACCGCGCAGCCGGTTCTGGCTGCCGCTGATGTCGATGCGTCGAATACTTCACCGGCTCAACCGGCGCCCCAGGCGCCAGCCGCAGCGCAAGCTGCTGCTGCGCCGGCTGCAGCGGAGGTTGCTGCGACAGCAGCGCCGGCCGCTGCAGCCCCGCCGGCCGCCGCCGCGCCTGATCAGTCGCAATCGCTCGACACGATGGCGCGCGATCTGGCCAGCGCAAGCCGGGAGATCGAACAGCTCAAGGCCAGCATCGAGCAGCTCAAGGCCAGCCAGCAGCAGCTCGTGGCGATGGTTGCGGAGAAATCTGCCGCGCAAAACGCGCCTTCCAAAAAACCGTCGCGGCCAGTCGCCGCGGTAGCGCCGGCGCGGACGCAGGCTCCGCCACCCGTGCCGCCACGGCCGGTCCGGCAGCAAGCCATGCCGTCGGCCGCCGCCGCGCCGTTGTCAGCGACTTCGGCACCTTACGTGCCGCGACAGCTTGAGGCGCAATCGCCAACCACCGCTGAAACGCTGAGCGATCCGGAGTTGGCGTCGGTGCCGCGGCCGCCGATGCCGCTGCGTTAGGACGGCTTCCGCAGCCTAAGCTCTGAGGTCTCGAAAGGCGTCGTCCAGCCGATCAAGCGCCTCGTTGAGAATCGGACGTGGCGTGGCAAAGTTGAAGCGCAGCCAGGTTTCACCGCCGGGCCCAAACTGCTCGCCGGGGCTGGCAAAAATGCGTGCCCGGTCCTTGACCCGCGCGGCCACGTCCGCAGCCGCCAATCCGGTTCCGGAGAAATCGACCCAGGCGAGATAGGTTGCATCGAGCCGCATCGAACGTGCGCCCGGCGCGGCATTTTCTATTCGTGCGGTGAGCGTATCGCGATTGCCGGCAAGATAGGGCAGCAGCGCATCGAGCCAGGCCTCGCCGGTTCGCCAGGCCGCCTCGGTCGCGATCATGCCGAAGGCGTTGTAGGAGGCGAGCCCGCTGGCCGCGATCCGCGCGTCGATCCGCTGCTTCAAAACCGGGTTCGACGTGACGCAGGCGCCGACATGGGCGCCGGCTAAATTGAAAGTCTTGGTCGCGGCGAGGCAGGTGATCAGGCGATCGGCGATCTCGGGTGCGGCTGACAGCGTCGGCGTGTGTTTGACGCCGCCCAGCAGCAGGTCGCAATGGATCTCGTCGGAAACCAGAATCAGATTGCGTTCGGCGCAGAAGGCGGCGAGGGCGCGGATTTCCTCTGATGACCAGACGGTGCCGCCCGGGTTATGCGGGCTGCAGAAGAAGACGATTTTGGTTTTCGGCGTGAGTTGTTTTCCCAGCGCATCGAGGTCCATCTCGTAACGGCCCTGGCGCTGCACCAGCTGCGCGTCGAGGATGCGTCGCTCATTGGCGAGAATGATCTTGCGGAAGGCATGATAGGCCGGTGGAAACACCACGACCTCATCACCCACTTCGGTGACGGCCTGCAGGATCAGACCGAGGCCCGAGACGACACCGGGCGTCGGGCTGACCCAGGCCGGGTCGATCGCGAGATCATGCCGGCGCGCCATCCATTCGGCGAGCGCTGCCGCCCAGCTGCCGGTGTCGGCATAATAGCCATGGACGCCGCGGGTAACGAGTGTGGACAGTGCTTCCGTGACGCCGGGAGGCGCCGCAAAATCCATGTCGGCGACCCACATCGGAATTCCGTCCGCTGCCGTGATCCCCGAATTCTTGGCCATCATGTCCCATTTCGACGCGTGCGTGCCGCGGCGATTAATAACGCGATCGAAATCAAACATCGGGACAGTGGCTCCTGCGTTGGTAGCTCTTGCGGCGCCTGATGCGCCTGGTTGGGTGGTGGGATGTGCTATGCCAGCAACACCGCATCTGCGCCGTTGACGGCGTCGGCGCTGTCGATGACGGTCTTCTCCAGCGAGGTGGCCTGCACCGAAATGTTTTCGGCAAAGAACCTCGCCAGCGTGACGTAGCGCTGCGGATCGCCGGCCTCGCCATTGCTCTTGGCGGCGAGCGCCTCGCCGGCCAGCATGCAGCCGCCGAGCGTCGAGCCGAACAGCCGCAAGTAGGGCGTCGCCCCCGCGAGCGCGTCGTTCGGCGCGGAGGCAACCTTCTCCAGCAACCATTTGCTGGAGCGTTCGAGCGAGCCGAGCGCGTCGCGCAATTTTGCCCCCGTGGTGCCGAAGGCCGGATCGTTCGATAGCTCGACCTGCTTGACGATGCCGGAGAGCTCGTCGATCAGGGCCCAGGCCGACGCGCCGCCATTGGCCGCGAGTTTGCGCGTCACGAGGTCGATCGACTGGATGCCGTTGGTGCCCTCATAGATCGAGGTGATGCGGGCGTCGCGATAATGCTGGGCCGCGCCGGTTTCCTCGATGAAGCCCATGCCGCCGTGAACCTGCACGCCGAGATAAGCCACCTCATTGCCGATATCGGTGGAGAAGGCTTTTGCAATCGGCGTCAGCAGCGCGCCGCGGGCAGCGGCATCGCTGCGCACCTTGGCATCCTTGGCGCGCACGGAGACATCGAGTGCGACCGCGGTGGCGTAGCAGATGGTGCGGGCGGCCGCCGTCATGCTGCGCATCTGCAGCAGCATGCGCTTGACGTCCGGGTGCACGATGATCGTGTCCATCCCGTCGCCCTTGGAGCCGACGGCGCGGCCCTGGCGGCGCTCCTGCGCATAGGCCAGCGCCTGCTGATAGGCGCGGTCGGCGATGCCGACGCCCTCGAGGCCGACGCCGAGGCGGGCCTGGTTCATCATCGTGAACATGCAGAGCATGCCGCGGTTTTCTTCGCCGATCAAATAGCCGATCGCGCCGCCCTTGTCGCCCATCGTCATGGTGCAGGTTGGCGAAGCATGCATGCCGAGCTTGTGCTCGACGCCGCTCGGATAG
The DNA here is from genome assembly GCF_018130105.1 of Bradyrhizobium sp. AUGA SZCCT0160. NCBI lineage: Bacteria > Pseudomonadati > Pseudomonadota > Alphaproteobacteria > Hyphomicrobiales > Nitrobacteraceae > Bradyrhizobium > Bradyrhizobium sp. AUGA SZCCT0160. The sequence goes on along the minus strand of NZ_JAFCMD010000037.1, from coordinate 38,012 downwards.
ATGTCGTTCTGCGCGCCGAGCGAGCCGTCGGCATTGACGAGGAATTTTGGAATCAGAAAGAGCGAGATGCCCTTGGTGCCCGCGGGCGCATCGGGCAAACGGGCCAGCACGAAATGAACGATGTTATCGGTCATGTCGTGGTCGCCATAGGTGATGAAGATCTTCGTGCCCTTGATGCGATAGCTGCCGTCCGGGGCGCGCTCGGCGCGGGTGCGCAGCGCGCCGACGTCGGAGCCCGCTTGGGGTTCGGTCAGCTGCATGGTGCCGGTCCATTCACCCGACACCAGTTTTTCCAGGTAGATCTTTTTCAGCTCCTCGCTGCCATGGGCGTCGAGCGCCTCGATCGCCGACAGCGTCAGCAATGGGCAGAGGCCGAACGCGATGTTCGACGCGCTCCAGATTTCGGTGCAGGCGGCGTTGATCGCGAGCGGCAGGCCCTGGCCGCCGAACGCTTCCGGGCCCGACACCGCGTTCCATCCCGCCGCCGTCCAGCGCTGATAGGCGTCGGGCCAGCCGGGCGCGGTGGTCACCTTGTTGTCGGCGAGCTTGATGCCGTGTTCGTCGCCCACGGTGTTCAACGGCGCCAGCACGTCGGAAGCGAATTTGCCGGCTTCCTCCAGCACGGCCGCGGTAATATCGCCGTCGAAGTCGCCGTAATGGCCGGCCTCTACGGCGGCCTTGAGGCCGGCGCCATGGTTGAGGGCAAGCAGGATGTCGTTGATCGGCGCGCGGTAGGTCATGTTACTCGCCTCAGTCGGGAAAGCGGGGGGCCGTCTTCCCACGAAACCGGCCTTCTCTCAACTCTCCGATAGGCGGGAGGGCCGGTCTGGCGAGGCGGGCGGTTTGAGGCCATCGCGAGCCCCCGGGGCGTCCACATCAGACGAACCGTCAGGCCCATTATAAAGGGTCGTGTTTCCGGAGCCGATTTAGGCCCGAATTCGAAGCCTATCCTTTTGTTTGAGCGTGATCTTTCCGGAAAACGGGTGCCCACCCGGCATCCCGTGCGGGGGATGCCCTTTCGGATCATGCTCTAGCCGGTTGAAATGGCTCACCTCTCCCTATAGACCCACGTTGCCGGAGGGAGTCCGCAGCAGGTTTCCTGCCGTGTTCCCTGCCTGTTGGGGCGTAGCCAAGCGGTAAGGCAGCGGATTTTGATTCCGCCATTCGGAGGTTCGATCCCTCCCGCCCCAGCCAGCCAGTCCTGCGTTCGGTGACAGTTTGCAACCTGCGCCTCACAGGCCCGGAAATCCGGGCTTTTCGCGCGTTCGACTTAGTCTCCAGGCTCCCGGTTTCTCAATCTCCGGAGCGAAATAGCGGAAAGTCTCCGGCCGTTTCCCGAAAAACTCCGACTATCGGCGGAGACTGGTTCGATCACGACTGTCGCCCGACCATGGCACTCTGTCTGGGTCTGTTCTCCCGCCCTGACCGCGCAGAAAATGGGAATCTGCGCCCGGGACTGCGGAACGGAGACATGCGCAGAAGTATGTTAGAGCCGAATGTTCGCGACTACCAGGGCGCAAAAAACGTGATCAATACCGCCATCGGGCAGACGCTTGCCGCCGCGGCCGCTTCTGAGTTTTGGTGGCTTAACAATGGCGTGACCATTCTCGCAACTAAATGTTCTGTTGTTGGCAACACCGTCGTCATTGAAAAACCGGAAGTGGTGAATGGGCTTCAAACCTCTTATGAAATCTTCGAGTTTTTTAAGGCCCATCCGGATAAGACAGATACGCGGAATGTGCTGGTCCGCGTAATCGTCCCCCCAGATGAGCAGGTCCGCAGCAAAATTATTCGCGCAACAAACTCTCAAACGGCCATCAATGAGGTCCAGTTAAGAGCAACTGACCCAATTCATTTTGACATAGAAGAAAAATTCAGGCTTTACGGACTCTTTTACGAGCGCAGAAAAGGTGAGTATCGAGAACTCAAGAAACCCGTGGACCAGATAATCAGTATCCAACTACTGGCTCGTGCAGTCATTGCGTTGCTGTTGCAGCAACCGAATAACGCCTATGCGACTCCTGGCCGGGTTCTAAAAAGCGACTACGAACAAGTTTTCGATGAGAACCACAGCCGCGATATGTTTGTCGCCTGCATGACATTGCATCGACAGGTCGATAAATATCTCTCCGGGCGAGATGACCTGAAGAGCGTTAGATCAATCATCAAATATTATGTATCGATGACCGTGGCTTGCATGCTTTTGAAGAAGGCAGATGCCCCGACTGACAAGGAATTAGCCTCGCTTCTGCCTGCAGCCACAAAGACTATCGACGGGATGATTCTAGAGGAGTGCACGGATATTGTTTTTGCCGCATACCAAAAGCATGGAGGCACGGAAACTGCAGCCAAGGGACCGGAGATGCGCGCGACAATCTTGAAGGAATTAAAGGCAGACCTTGCTCCTAAGGGAGGGTTGGTGTGAGGTTCGCGGTCATTAGATGACGCCGCCGGCGGCGTCGACAATGGCGGGAAATCTGTCGGTCCAATCGTGGCCGTTCTTCGTGAAGCAGCGCACCCGCAGGCCGTCCACTGCGGACCTGCAGCCTGATCCCGTCCATTTTGATTTCATGGCACCAGCCGGGCCCGGACGGCGGCCTGTCGGCCTTCGTCGGGCGGCAAAATTCTATGAACCCCGACGGGCGCCGGGTGGCTTCTTTTCGAGTACGCGTTACCATGATGACGGTTAGGTAGGCCGCGATCCCACTGAGGCGAGTGGATTTTGGAAAAAAATTCGGTTCCCATATGCCCAAGTTCATAGCCTACGCCGTCGACCTTAGCGGGGTGGCGCTAGGGCGCTACGATCTCGCCGCAACCAACGTGGAAGCGGCTGAGCGGGAAGCCCGGCAGTGAAGACCATCCTACCATCGAAATTTGGTCTCACGACCATCGGCGGGTCGCGCGGCTCGTGAGGAAGTAGCGGCAATAACATGAAAGAGGCCGACAACTGAAGCGGCCAACAAAATACCCCGCTCGAACCGCGAGCGGGGCTTAAGTCGCCATGACGAGTTTCCAAAGCGCCACGACAGCCCACGGCTAACAGCCGTATATGACAGTTTAATTAAGCGGTCGCGCGTCGCGAGTCACCCAACCGAGGCGGTCTTATCTCGGAACAATCCTGTCTATAGGAGCTTGGCAATCTGGAGGTTGCCATGCCCCGCTACTTTTTCGACGTTGAGGACGGCCATCGGCTTTTTGACGCATCTGGCTTTGTTTGCGACGACGATACCGATGCAATCATCCGGGCGACGGTGCTCGCCATAGGCGTTTCGCTCGACAAGCCCGAAGATGATCCTGAGCGCCGCATCGCTATTATTAACGATGCGGGGCGCGAGATTGGCACCGTGCCAGTATATTCCAAGCCCTCATACGAAAACCCGGCCAGATAGTGGGCCCGAGTTCGCCCTTTGCATCTAGGGGCGGGCTCCGTCTCAATTTTGCTTGTGCCCAAAGAAACGGCCCCAGCACTGGGGAGAGCTGAGGCCGCCATGCTGACATCCGGTAGTCTCCAATGAATTCACCCCGGTAATTTCGTTTCAAATCCGGCCACGCCTTATGGCCCCTTCGCCTTTTGGGCAGCCAGCGCCTGCGCCAGCCTGCTCTCGAATTCGGCCCGCCTTTCGTCAAGCGGGCCATAGAAGATGTTATCCCTGACGAACAACCCTCGATTTATGTCCGGTTCCAGTTTATCGATATTGCAGTCTTTGAACATGCACTCGGTAAACGCCAGTTGCTCTGTTCCGTGGTCGATGAGGAGCGTGCAATTTACAAATTCGCAAGCATCAAACCGCGTAAAAATTATCTTGCCTCGAAAATCGAAATGCTCAGCACGAAAGTTTTGGCGGTAGATGACACGCTCTTCGGCTGGTCCGTCGGATGTCACTTCTTCGCCTGCGCTCCGCTGTTCGGCACAATCGCAAAACCTCTCTCAATGGCGGCTTTAAACACTGACTTGAGCCCGGGCTCCGCCATGACCTCGTCGGCTGCGCTGAAGGGTGTAATTTCCTGCCAGCGCGATCGTGGCCTTGCGTCTGGAAGTGCGGTCTCCGACATGGCGTAGGCAAGACGCAGTTCTTGGCCATCCGGCATTAGCTCGATGTATTTTCGAAGTCGGTTCACTTCTTCGCCTTCAGCCCTAGTGTTTCTTTTGGTAGCGATGCAGTCTGTTCACTCTGGCATCCCATCTAGTTCAACGAGATAAGCGAACAAAATCTCGTCGGACGCTTTCGCTTCTTTGGCGGCTTCCCGATACGTTGCCACCTCGCCTTCGTTAGCAATACGGCTGGTAAGCGTTGAAGCGGGCAAACAGAGGGGAACGCCGTTCGAAGTGAGCTCGGTAAGGTCGGACCGAAGCCACGCCTCTTTGCAAAGCTCGGCGGCTTCACGAGCATGACCCGCCGCGAACGTTAGCGTCGGTTTGCCATCCACCTCAATGGTGTAAATGAGCGGCGGCTTCGGCATTATTTCCCCTTCGCCTTCAGCCCGCCGGCAGGAAGAAGGATCCTGCCATCGCTGTCTTTCATTGTCAGGTTATTAGGGCTCTTCAGCTTCAGCGCGATCTCCGCAAGGCGGCGGATGGCCGTGGCCCTCGTGGGCAGATCCGATTGTTTGCGGCGCCATTCGTCGACTGCCGCAAGCATTTCATCTTGGCATCGGACGCCAATGGTCGTCCCGGTGCCCGTCGTGACTGGTCGTCCTCTTTTCTTTTTTGCGCTAGCGCTAATTGACTTTCCCATGATTTAACGCTAGCACAAAAAGCAAGCCGAGGGGAAGCTGAAGACTTCCGCCCCGGCTCTAACCCAGGCCATCAAGGAGAGAGATGTCGCTTAATGGCATCGATCGTATGGTGATCGAGATCGGGGCGAAGGCTGGTCTATTGCATGAGGCCTGCGCCCGCGTTTAAGCTTCCAGCGGCCCTCACGCGGGCCACTGCAAGATGCTCTTGACTTAGCCCCGCCGGGTGAAGGCGGGGCTTTTTCTTGGCGTTAGGAACGATCCTGCGCCGCAGGAATCGACTCTGCGCTCCCGGTAGATCCCTCAGCCCCCGACCGGGAGAAAACCCCCACTGGGTTGGCGGCCTTGGTGCAGCGTTGCGTAATGGTGCTGGGGCCGTTTGTCGGAACGACCCATCTTTAACCCAGCCCCCTAGTTTAAGTTTTCGTATACCAAGACTTGGGCTAAACGCACTCAAACGGGAGCGTTAACAATGCTTAATGCCATTTTGATCGCTGGCAGCGTCGTGGCCGCTATAGCGATCTTGTTCGTGTGTTTGTTTGTCCGCTTCGGGCAAAATTGGAATGGCAACTTAGGTGGCGGCTCAGCCAAGCGGAAACGCTAGGGGGCCGCCGGTTCAACGCCGGCGGGCGCCATTGCGACCTAGTGCAGCGGTTCGAATTGTGCGATCTTCCGCGGGCCGTCCCACAGCTCTACAGCATGGCTGTCAACAAGCAGCTTGGCGCGCTCTTTCGCGGCCTCGTCGTTGTCGCACAAGAGGTCAACGCGAAAGGTAACGTGGCCGTCCGGTTTGATCAGGTACGCTCTGTAAGCGTGCATGGAAGTCCGCCCTCTGTTCGTTTTGCAGCCACGCTAGCCCTGTTCAGATCGGCCGCAACGAAACTCGCGTGTTAAGCTTGATGTTCGCCGCAGAGGTTAATTCTGGAACACCGTGGAGTTCTGGCTGCAGGCAGAACGGGATCAGAGAGAGAGCAGAAACGACTGACCCACACTGCGGCGAACGTGACGACCATCAGAGAACGTGCCCGCGTGCTGCGCGAAGATCTCGAGGCCAAGGCCGAATAGCAACAAGCCAGCCGGTTGACGCCCGCAGGCTTTGCGATTGTTTAACCATCTACGATGATCATGAATGCAACCGCGGAACAGACCCTCAAAGCCCCCGCGAGAGTTGCGTAAGGAAATCCGCCGGGGGCAGTTACCGCGGGTTTTTCTTTGCCCGTTCAAACGGACCCTTATACGAGGCTGACAACGGCGAGGACTAATTCGGGGCCGAAATCGCTTGATGCCAGCGCGATCAAGGTTCCGGCACAGACGGCGAAAATGGCGGTCATTGTGAGAGCAATCATTTCGAAAATCCCCTGTTGTCAGTGGCGATGAGATTCCTCCGGCTTCGTTTCCGGACGACTGCGTGGGGGAGGGCAATCGGTTTCGTTCACCGAGACGTTATCTCCCTAGGAATTGTCGAAATGAGAGCATCATCGCCGGGTGAATTCGGTCTGCAAGAACTCTTGCACGGAAGCGGGCACTTCATCGAACTCGGCAACGCGTCGACGTAGCTCGTCGGCGACCTCCACGGTCACGTCGCGGGACCAACCCTCGGCGGTATTGAGGGCGACGATACGCGCCGGACAGCGATACTGACCGTCTATCAGGTCGCGGATAAGCGTTTCGTGGTTGGTAGCCTCTTCGGCGGTCTCGCGCCATGCGCGGCCAAGGCGTCCGCCAAAGTCGTCCAACACCAGGTAGATATCCTGGCCGGCTTCCGGCACCATCGAGGGCGACCGACGCATACACAGCTCCGCACGGGCGGGCTCCAGCCCTGGGAGTCAAAGATGACGGCGCAAAGAGCTGGAGCCGCGGTGACAGTACATAGACGCCACCCGATTCCTACGCTGTCAGGACCTATATCGTTCCTGGGAAATTTGTCGCGGTAACTAGCCAGCGACTTAGATGGGCGAGAGCGTCGAAACTGCCACCGGGATTGCCACCGGACGGGCGAGATTGGCCGGCCAATACAATCCCGGCGACGCCAGCCGGCGCATTGCGCTGGGGCGTTTGCGGGTTTTTTCGTTGGGTTGCACCCTCAAATAGAACATTAAATCATTCTGCTTAGATGATGATTTTACAACAAATTTAGAAATCAGACATTGGATGATGTGCCGCAACCGCCGTGCGGCCGAGTAGCCGGGCCCCGCTATTTCAACCTACCCCAGATAGTGGCGTGCCCGGCTACTTCGCGGCGGCATCACCGGAACGAACCGGCGCTGAAGGAATCGATTCTGCGCTCCCGGTATGCCCCTAACCTCCAACCGGGAGAAAACCCCCACTGGGTTGGCGGCCTTGGTGCAGCATAGCGTCCCCCGCGCGCCGGGGCCGTTTGCGCCGAGGGTGCGCGGGCGCGATGCTTCGCCAAGAGAAAAAGCCGCCTCGAAGGGCGGCTTAAGTTTAACTTTTGATGTCCATCCACGGGGGATGAGCTTCAATTGTTACCTCCGGTTCGTGACCGTTTTGTTACAGGCGCCCCCGCCTGACTGCTTAGTCTGATGTTCTCGACAGGCATCTGCATCGCAGCAGCCCGTTCTTTCCGTTCCTTCTTGGAAAACTCGCGCTCGCGTTGCTCGAAAGCCGCAAGCTCCTTTTGCGCCGCCTCAAGAAAGCGGTCCCGCGGTGTTATCGCCAACCGAGTGTGTCCCGTCATTACGCACCCCACTGATTGCCCAGCCCGTTCTACCCAAGTGCGGGAACCTGGAAAAGGTTCGTTACGATGACATTCGGCCACCTGGAACCCTCGCGCCGTGTACGTCAACTTCATCGTTCTGTCACGAAACAAGTGCGTTCATCGACCTGTTGTTGTGCATCCGCTTATTGGAGAGCGCGCATGAAATTCGAAGTAACGCCGCGGCCCAAACATCTTATCAGCGCCATTGCCATTGGCCTCGGCGGCATCGGGTTGCTCATTTTTTTGTCGGTGATCCGCTAAGCGGAGCTGGAGCTGCTATGCATCGGTCTTCAGCGAGTTTTGGGCGGATCTCGCCCGGGCCCGGACAATCCACAGACGATCTTTAATCGCGGAGGCCGAGCGTCTCATGGCCACTGCTATCGAAAGATATGATCTCCCGCTGTCTCGTAATTCAAGCAGCCTGCGATCATCTTCCTCTGTCCAAAGCCTGTTCCTATTTCCAACCATCGCAAGTTTTACGGCGCGCAGGGGGGCGAAACGACATGGGTTAATTCAAGACGCTGGGCGCCGTTCCAAACGGGAGGCAAGCCTCGGAACGAATTTCCAGGTCGGGGTCTTGCCTTGCATGGGTCTGTATTTTTTTGACATCCAAATAGGGGGCGCGCCCCGGTCTGTTGATGAGGAAGGCGAGAGCTTTCCCAACCTCGATGCCGCTCGTGTGGAAGCCGGCCTGGCACTTTGCAACTTAGGGCGGGATTTGATGCACACTGGGCAGACGGTATCGGAGATCACGATTTGGGTCAGAGACGAGCTAGGCGAGGTAATGCATGCCAGGCTGGAATTCCAAATAAGCCGACTGAATTGACCCAATTCAGGGCGCTGGGGCGATTGGCACTTTACAGAGATCGTTTCCTTCGTCGTCCACTACGACAAGGCAACGAGGCGTTTCGCCGACTTCAAAAGCCATCGCATGCGCAATTTGATGCGCCTTGGCGATCGCATCATCGTTGTCTTTGCAGTGGAGGCCACGAGGGTCAGGAATTCGATGTCCATTCGCTAATTCAAAATGATAGTGCGGCATTGAGAACGAATGCCCCAGTATCATGTTCGTTCCCCCTGGGGGCTCGTCCTGTGCCGATGGTGCGAAGGTGGGTTATTACAGCACAAAGGCGCGCGTAAGCACGGTGACGAGCAGGGCGGTGCTGAAGATTGCGACGCCAAGACAGATGCGTGCTGCGGTTGAATACGAATCGAGCCTCTGTATTTCGATCACGGCGCATTCCCTTCCGGTGATGCCGGGTAAACGGAATGCGGCGGCCGGGGTTCCTATGCACTTTTGAAGGGTATTCGCGAACGCTGAAGTACGCATACGGATTAGACAGGCGAGGGCATCGAAAACGCGAATCGGGATCGGCGTCGGACCCAGAACAAATCACGAAGATGCCATGCTGTTTCCGTGCTGCTCGGAACCCTTGGTAGCCATCCGTAAGGGCTTGATTTTGCTAGTATCGGCTCGCAACACGTAGCAGCACGGATTTCGCTCAAAGAACAAACCGGAATTGCCAAAAGTCCCTGTCCCGCAAGGACTTTTACTGGCGATCCCAGCAGGATTCGAACCTGCAACCCACGGAGTAGAAATCCGTTACTCGGCCCAAGGCGGAGTCGGTCAAATCGCGTCCCGGATGTTCCATAACATTCGATAGCCGAATTTCAGCCGATCGACCGATGCTGCTCATGCCAGGATAGGGGCAAAGTTTTTGGGATCTGCTTCAGCTCGATGGTTGCTTCGCCCTCCAAAGCTGCCTTTGTCAGGTCGGGCGGCAGAAATGCCAGCCTCAGTTCTTGGCGGATAACCTTCGGGTGGAGATTGGCTTCTGCAGCGAGCGCTTCGATGGTTGGCTGACGTTCGCTGGAAAGTTCGGCGAGCCATACGTGGGACCGGACGATCGACTTGATGAGCTTTTCATCAATCTTGATGGTCGGCGGAGTATTCACTTCTGTTGAACCCTTCGGTTTTGGAGTCCAGGGAATATCGATCGAGCGCTGTTTTCCACCCATCGGATTGAGCGCCAACCGGATCCGATTGCTGGACACGGTTATAGTTTCGACCTGATCGAGCTGCAGCTTTTCGCCGAGCGCGGTCTCGACCAAGCCCTCGATCTCAGGCGCCGAGATTCGTGTGACGGAGCCGGCCGCGTGACTGCGCCCGCGTAGCGCGGTGCTGACATAGAAGCGATAGCGGACACCGTTCTTGCTCGAAAAGCTTGGCCCCATCCGGTTACCTTTATCGTCAAAGAGCTTGCTCTGGAGCAGCGCACCGCTCTCAGAAAACTTGACCTTGCGTTTCACGGTATTGGATTTCAGCAATTCCTGCACACGCTCGAAAGTCGGCGGGTCCAGAATTGCGTCGTGCTCTCCTTTGAACCACTTTCCCCCGTGATGGGTTTCTCCAATGTAGATTCTGTTCTTCAGGAAGTAAGCGAGTGGGCCATAAGTGAAGGGTATGCCGCCTTGATATTTCGCGACCTTAGTGCTGCGGCGTTTAGTGACAATCTTTCGGCGATCGAGTTCGGCTACCAACTTGCTGAACGATCCCAGCTCCAGATAGAGCCTGAAGATCGTCCGAACGGTCTCCGCCTCCGATTTGTCGATAACCAGCTTTTTGTCTTTAGTGGCGTATCCCAGCGGCACCGTGCCGCCGGTCCATTTCCCCTTGCGCCGGCTGGCAGCCACCTTGTCCCTGACCCGCTCAGCTGACAGCTCCCGCTCGAACTGGGCGAACGACAGCAGCACGTTCAATGTAAGCCTACCCATGGACGTGGTCGTATTGAACTGCTGGGTGACAGCCACGAACGAGACCGATTTGGCGTCAAAGGCATCGACCAGCTTTGCAAAGTCGGCGAGGGAGCGAGTGAGGCGGTCGATCTTGTAGACCACGATCACATCGACCTTGCCGGCTTCAATATCGGCAAGAAGCCTTTTCAGGGCAGGGCGGTCGAGGTTGCCCCCAGAGAATGCTGGGTCATTGTACTGCTGGGGCAGAGCCTTCCAGCCCTGAAATGCCTGGCTCTTGATGTAAGCCTCGCAGGCTTCGCGCTGAGCATCCAGCGAGTTGAATTCCTGCTCAAGGCCGTGTTCGGTGGATTTCCGGGTGTAGATGGCGCAGCGAAGGACCTTGGCGTCATTTGCCATCGGGAGTTTCCTGTCGCGCTGAGCGGAGCCCGAAGAAGCGCGGGCCGTTCCATTTCGTGCCGGTGATGGCAAAAGCGATTTCGGAAAGGCTGGTGTAGGTCTTACCGGCATGGACAAAGCCGTCAGCCATCACGGTGACTCGATACGTCTGGCGGTTCCAGGTTCTCACCAGTTCTGACCCCGGCTTGATCCGTTGGGGTAGCTCCAGCCGACCATTGGGCCTTGCGGAGGCGGTTTTCACCATGTGGGCAAGAAACCGCCGGGTGGGGAGGGGAAGGTCGCCGTAGGTGTTCACCTGAATCGTGTGAGCAATGCTGCGGCGGAGCAAGTCGGGACCGAACGCTTTGGGCGGTTCAGTTCGGAACAGCTCGCGGTAGCGTTTTCTCAGGTTGACTATCGGCATCACCGTCAGCCGACCCAGCTCAGCCTCAACAGCTGGGTCGGCTCCATTTGCACCATTGTTGGATTTCATGAGGACGTACCCGATCGGATGATCCGATATATCCTCGCGCCGTCTATCTTCTCGGAGGTGAGGTTGAGCTTCAGCTTCTTCTTGATCACCCCGGCAAAAAACCCGCGGACTGAATGCTGCTGCCAATCCGTTGCCTTCATAACCGCTGCAATGGTCGCACCGGTTTGCCGCCGTAGCAATGCCAGGACGACTTCTTGCTTCGATGCGACACCAGTTGATTTGGTTGATGTTGCTTTCGATGAACTCTTCTTCGATTTAATCGGCTGCGACGTCGAGCCCGCACGAAATTTTCGCGCGATGCTTTGGGATCCTAATTTTGATTTTTTGATAGTCATTTTGACGCTTCCTTATGTTAGCCGGCAACACACGGTGCTGCCACTGACACAAGCCCGCGAATTGCCATAGCGGGCTGGAAGCGAAGAGCGCTGCAACCGATTCCGATTTGGGCGCCTGGAGCAGGAAGCTCATTGCCGAGTGACGCTCTACGGGCAGCCAAAGTCCAGCGAGTTCTGCGCAATGTTGTTGCTTATCTGAGTCGTTAGGCGGCACGAAAACTTGAACTAATGCCTAATATCCACATGTCCGCGAACAGCGGGCCAAACAAATATTGAATCGAAAAATGCGCAAATCTCCTTTTCAAAGATTTCAAGATTCGATATTCCCTCATGTTAGGGGAGTCCTTTGCGTTCAGTGAGTCCTCCGCGAGATGGAGCCGCCTATTTGGTGGCCACCGCAGTCCTCGCAACAGGCGTTTTCATCAGTTTCCTTCATCGTGCGCGGTTGGGCGGACCTCGGCAATGCCGTCGTCTCTGCACGGCCTAAGCGCGGTTGAGTACTTTTTCGACTTCTTAGTCGATAAAGAAACGTGTTCGAAAGGAACAAGTCATGAAGGACTCGGGCGTCAATTCAGTAACCCCCGGCAATACAAGGCTCACTAAGAGCAATCTTCGACCCATCGAAATTCAAGTTCAATACCGAGCTGTGACCGAACTCATATTGGACCAGAACAACCCTAGGCAGCATTCGCCAAAACAGGTCAATCAAATTGCAGATAGCATTCGCGAGTTTGGCTTTCTCATACCCATTGTTGTGGATGCAACTGGCAATGTGGTGACAGGCCACGGCCGCGTTCTCGCAGCGAAGTACCTCGGTATGACTGAGGTGCCGCTCATTGAGGTTCGTCATCTTTCTGCGGCTCAGCTAAAGGCATTGCGCATTGCTGACAACAAGCTCGCGTTGAACGCTCACTGGGATGAGCGCTTGTTAGCCGAAAATTTCCTGGCGCTGAAGGATATCGATCTCGACTTTGATCTTTCAATTACGGGTTTCTGCCTTCCCGAGATCGACTTGGTTATTCAGGACTTCAATTCAATCGCTATGTCCGAGGCGGATGGACTACAAGATGCGACCACAGGGGTCGCCATCTGCCGTGTTGGGGACCTCTGGCGCATCGGTAAACATCTGGTTTTCTGCGGCGACGCCACATCTGAAGTTTCGTTTGAACGTGTTATGCGCGGTGAACGAGCTAATGTTATATTCGTGGATCCCCCGTACAACATCAAGATCGATGGACCTGTTTCAGGTAAAGGTAAAACTCGGCATCGCGAGTTTGCTCAGGCTTCTGGTGAACTCAGCAGCTCGGAATTTACTGATTTCCTGCAGCGTGCGTGCACTCTGCTGGAGCGGCATAGCGTGGACGGCGCCATTCACTATATTTGTATGGGTTGGTATGGCGCGGCAGAATTACTTGCAGCCGGAAAACGAATCTACTCAGACCTAAAGAATATTTGCGTTTGGGCTAAAAACACCGCTGGTCTCGGATCGCTTTACCGCTCACAGCACGAATTCATTTTCGTTTTCAAGGCTGGTACCGCGCCTCACGTCAACAATGTTGCGCTCGGTAAACATGGCCGGCACCGTTCTAGTCTGGAACTACGATAGCGCCAACACCCAAGCGCGCCGAGGCGATGATCTTTTGGCGCTGCATCCAACTGCCAAGCCAGTTCATCTAGTGATGGATGCAATCCTCGACTGTTCCAACCGCGGCGATATCGTACTGGATTCATTCCTCGGGAGCGGGACTGCCCTCTTAGCAGCGGAGCGTACCGGTCGTGTCTGCCGTGGCATCGAACTCGATCCACTTTACGTCGATACTGCAATACGGCGGTGGCAAAATCTGACTGGACTGTCGGCCCACCGCGTCTTGGACAACAAGGCGTTTCAACAACTGGAGCTCGAGGCGATTGAGGATTAAGACCTAACCAATTCAACTAACGACATTAGGACCCTCTAGTTCAATAAGCCATCCCGTGAGGGACTTGGGATTGAAAGGACCGCCATGACTAAGAAAGAAGGAAAAGACTACGAGATCGGATACGGCCGCCCACCTCGGCGTAGCCAATTTTCGAAGGGCAAATCTGGAAACCCGAAGGGGCGTCCCAAGGGCACGCGATCGTTGCTCGACCGCTTTGCGAAAGCTCTAGATGAGCGAGTGACAATCAACGAAAATGGATCTCGACGAACCATTCCAAAGTCCGAGGCGGTAATGAAACAACTTGTAAACAAGGCAGCGAGTGGCGACTTCAGATCGATTAAACTAATTTTCGAAATGGGTGGACCACTTAGCGAGCGCGGACGCCAAGCGGACTTGGAAGCGAAGTATCAACAGGATTCGGACGCCGGGGAGGAGCTGAATAGGAAATTGGATCTAATGCGTGAAAGATTGCTGGCGGGGCTGCCACTGTTTCCCGAGGACGATATGGAGGGTCCGGAGAAGTGACGCGGATTCGCGTAATGAGCGGTTATGGAATGCGAGGCGCAGAGCCGACAGTAAGCTATGCGTGATCGAGCGGGGTCGGAGTGCGGCCACTGGCCGACTTATTCCGTAACACCTAATACGCGAACCCGCGCCCTCTCAAAAATGCTTGGCCGCCAAGAGGGTGAGCAGAACGGCGCCCGAGGTCGCACCGACCGTGATCATGTTGATCAGGTTTCGCGTGGCCATCAATATCATTGGTGAGACACGGGCCGACGTTTGAATGACTTGTTCCCGTTACGCTTTGACTTCGGTGGCGTCTTCTTCGCTCGCATTGCATTCCCCGAAAAATGGCGGGTCAGGCGCGTTTAGCGGCCTGACCCTGACGCTTTCCCTATCGAAGTTTGCCCTCGATCTGCGAGCCAACATGACATGGGCTCGGCCGTGAAGCTCAACGGGACTGGTAAACCAAAGCTGACCAGCGCTGTTGGTTTATGAATTCGCCACGCTGGGCACCCGTGTTGAATCGGGGCTTGCCGCAGTCAACGCATCCGGGTTCGAACGGCTAGACCTTGCCCTTCTTTACGACCTGATATCCGTTTGCCGCCAGGTCCTGAAGGATTGCCTTGGCAATATGGACGCTTTGGTCTGGCGCTATCCATTCATAGTCCAGGTTCGGACCGCCGTCGCCTTCGGGATACTTGATGAAAGCCGTGTGGATCGCATTGGTGATGAGTATTTCAACCGCCTGGGTCCGACATCTGGTGCCTCCAATATTCGGCAATACTAACCCTAATTGCGGTCAATATCGCCCGGATTTCGTAAGGGCGGACAAACGCAATTTCGTCATCTTGCCTGCCATCGACGGCGTCGCCTCCACACGGAGAGGGAGCCTAACGATGGCAGCCAATGCCCTTGTAGTCCGAAACGTCCAACTGCCACGGTCGCAAAGCGGCCTTCGTGCTGCACAATACGTTCGCATGTCGACCGACAGGCAGCGATACTCGATCCAGAATCAGGCGGCTGTCATTGGGGCATACGCGCATGCTCACAATCTGGCGATTGTTCGGACGTATCCCGACGAAGGTGAGAGCGGACTTCAGCTCAAGAACAGACCTGGTCTAAAGCAGCTGCTCGACGATGTTAGCAGCGGCCGCGCCGACTTCGCGCACATCCTTGTCTACGATGTAAGCCGATGGGGACGATTTCAGGACGTCGATGAGAGCGCTCACTACGAGTATGTCTGCAAGAAAGCGGGCATCAAAGTCGCGTACTGCGCCGAGCAGTTCGACAATGATGGCAGCATGCTCTCAAGCATCGTCAAGAACCTTAAGAGGGTGATGGCGGCAGAGTATAGCCGCGAGCTATCCGTAAAAGTTCACGCTGGTGCGTCCCGGTTTGTGCGAATGGGGTTCAGGTCTGGCGGGTCGACCGGCTATGCTCTCCGAGAGAATTGGTAGATGAGAAGCTGCAGTCAAAGGGGATACTGAACGACGGCGATCGCAAGTATCTTATCACCGACCATGTCAGGCTCAGACCCGGCACAGCCGACGAGGTCGCGGTGGTGAAGTGGATTTTCCAACAGTTCCTTGAGTTGAAGTCCGAAACGGCAATTGCGCGAGAGCTCAATCTGAAAGCCATACCCACTAATTCGAAAGTGCCATGGAATCGCGCTCTAATCGGGAGGATTCTTAGGAACGAAAACTACATCGGAAATCTCATCTATAATCGCCAATCGTGTAAGCTGCGAGAAAAGAAAGTAAACAACCCGCGCGACCTTTGGATCAGGAGCGAGGGCTGTCTTGAACCAATCGGTTAGCCAGACATGTTCTTCAAGGCGCAGAACGCAATCTTGGACCGTCGCGTTGACATTTCGGAGCCAGAGATGCTGACGCGCCTGCGTCGAACGCTGCTGAAACGAGGGCGGCTTAGTCCCGCGATCATCAACGGAACCGTGGGCCTTCCCTGCGCTAAAACCTACATGGATCATTTCGGCAGCCTGCGCGAGGCCTACGGCCTGATCGGCTATACTTCCAAGCGCGACTGCAACCACATTGATTCCCGCCAGCGTTGGCTGGACCTATTTGCCGGCCTTGCCGCTCAGCTAGCTGATGCGTTCCGAAAGGCATCCGTTAGCTTCATTTCCGATGGCGGCCCGAATTGCCTGCTCGCGAACAAGGAGGGCGTGTCCTTTTTCTTGGCTCGGTGGCGTGGGGGAGAGCGGGAAACATTTTCACCTCATTGGTCTCTCAAGCGCCGAGTTGGCACGCCAGAGGGGTGGATCATCGCCGTCAGATTGGGAGAGCGCAATGAAGCTGTGCTCGACTATCTTTTACTTCGAACCGCGGACGTGACGGGATCGTTGATGAGATTTACGGAAAGGGCCCGCCTGCGTCATGGGCCGGAGAGTTTCGAAACCTTCGATGCGCTAGTGAAAACACTCATCCGGCGTGTAACCAAGCCAGGCCGTGCTTCGCCAGCCAGGCCAGCGCAACGGAAAAAGCCACTGAAATCAACCCGGGCCAAAGGAAAGACCGACCGCGCGCGGCATTGAGGGAGCGCAAATACAGATAAGCCCCGATGAACGTCCCGTAGTTCCTTTTGAAGCTGCCGTTTAGTTTGGATATTTCGACTAATTCAGAAGACCTATCGAGATTCTCGGACATCGCTGGCTCCGTATGCGACTGCTGGACCAGCGCTTCATAAACCAGTGATTTGCCCGACGGGGCAAGCAGAATGTTCGGATTTCCGGAATTTATTTAACTCAAGCCGTCCATACTGCTGCTGAAGCCTCTGCGGCGCCCGGCGCAAGCTCTAAATTCGCCCCGCGGGCGTCACAACGCGCAAGCAGATACGATCACTAGCGGATTTTCGTGCAGCGCTGAAGAGTCGATTCGGCTTCGCCTAGGAACCTTGCCGACCAGCGTTGCGCGCTGGACCACGTAAAGTGCGAGTGATCCCATGTGTACAGGTCATCGATTTGGGGCAACATAACTTTCGCATCTAGAGCGCTCGCCAAGTCGGTTACGAAGGCCTCGGCATCTATAATCGAATTGGGGATAGCGGTTAAGATCACGCAACCTGGCAGAACCCGTGTGACTTCGATCAATCGGCGAGCTTTAACTAAGTCTTCTGGCTTCGGCAATTCTTCGACCTGGCGGCGCGCGAGATCGACCGCGAGATGTCCATACTCATCGGACGTGTACAGGTCGCGCCAAATCCAGGCTCCATTGGTATTGTCTCGATAGATAGCAAGATGCTTCAAGTTGCATAAAGAACGAAAGCGGCAAATCTGCCATCGTATCAAGCTGAAGAGCTTCTTCTCCAACGAGTTAGTCAAAGCTAGAATTTGCCCTATCGCCGTCGGAATATCTGTTGTCTTGGTAAGCAGTTCACCAGCAAAACGGGTTGTGTTGCCGCGGAAGAACGGATCTGCGTTTATAACTATAGCGTCCGGCTTAAGCTGATACTTCTCGATCAACGCGAGTGCAAAATCGAATCGCTCGTCATATCCAAACCCCATCACGTAGTAGGGGACATGACGTGCTCGGAAATAGCTATTCACTTCGTCAGTTGAAAAGGCAACTTGGGTGAGACTGCTGCCGAGGAACAGCACTTTAGCTCGCTTTAGATTCGCAATGGCTTCGCTCTCAAGTCCGAAATAGAAGCCGCCATGCTCGTAGTCACCGTACTGCGTGGAACCACAATAGGCCATAAAAGTGCCGGGCGCCCTGTGTTGAGCGCATCCTAAGGCGTCGAACGACCATGCCATAAATCTTGTTGTTACACCTGCAGCGATAGCAACAAGAAGAACGAATGCTATGTAGATGAACTCCGGACTTCGCTTCATAGTCAAAATCTAAAGTACAAAAAGACAGTAGGCTTTGTTAGAACGCCGGCGACGGCGGCGCCCAATATACATCCGGTCGTGAGCGCCCAGAGCGCCGGGCCGCCATGCAACTAAGAAGCGGGACGCTGATCATCGCGAGGATGCCGGAGCTGGGCCAGATCAGCAACAAGGCTGCCCTGCCTTGCTCGGCGCGGCGCCTTACGATGACGATAGCGGCGGCCGGTGCGGCGAGCGCCACATCAAGGGCGGCCGCCGCAAGGGTCCGCAATCTCTTCTACATGGCTTGTCTCGGGGCCGCGACCCAGCACAACCCCGTGAAAGACTTCTATCGCCGCCTGATCGCCAAAGGCAAGGAGCCGAAGGTCGCGCTCGTGGCCTGTATGCGTAAGCTCATCGTCATCCTCAACACCATGATCGCGAGACGTCAAAAATGGGATGCGAATCTTCATGTGCCAGGCTGACGAGCCGACCGCGCTCAACCTATGGCAGAGCGCCTGCAAAGCCAACAGACCGGTGAGCGGATGGGGTCAAGGCCGCAAGCCGCCGAAGGCGGTGGCGCGCAGCGCCAGCCTTGAGGCCAGCCGATCACAGGTCTACGTCAAAAACACAGTTGCTCCCCGTCCTCCCTAGAGAGACCGCAAAGCAGCTGGCTCGAAGGACAACGGCCATATTGCGAGCCGTTCAACCTTCGAGGCTCCCTACGCTCGACCTGCAACGGAAACGGCGAAGCCGGACGTCGTTCGTACCGTCGCGTGCTGAAACTCAGAGCTAGCGCGGACTGGCGCCAGTCTCCGAACCTCGGCCGCCACTCGTACCAGCGCCCGAACCCGTCGTTGTCTGGCCGGGTTGGCCGGGCGGATGCGCGGAAGCACCCGGCTTTTCCTGCTGCCCCACAAATCCGGATTCTCCGGAGTCGCGGGTCTTGATGCCTTTGTCCGCTTCCTCCTGCAGCTGTTTGTCAGATTGCATCTGCGGCTGGCCAGGCGCCGGCGACTGCTGAGCCAGTGCCGGTACGGCGATGGCGGTTCCAAAAGCGACGGTGATGGCGAGAATTGAGGTTCGCATGAGCTATCCTCCTATGGTTTTCCCCTCCGCACAACGCGCGAGATTGAGTTGGTTTCCTGGGAGAATTGTGAACATCTCGCTGAAGCGCGTCAAAGTCCTGCACCTGCGGCGGCAACGTCCCAGCTCGTCTTTGGTGCCTCCCATGACTGCAGCTTTCAGGCGGCGAGGGCTTGCCGATCTCGCGCAGTGCCTGAAACGCGGCATGCAATTTGCTGCCATTGCGTCAGATAGTATCCAGTGGCCTTCGGAGAAAAGATAAAGCCGCATGTGACAAAATTTGTCCGCTGCCTCTTTTGGCCGAGTTCAGTTTGACATACCTTCACACACTACGTTCGCCCGAAAGCATCAGTGCAGAACGCGAGACGAAAATGTCATCGCCTTCAGATCAGACGCGGCGCACCATTATCCTGACCGCCCTCGCCACCGCGGTGCACGCGGCTGCGCCAGCACCGGTCGCTGCCGAGGAGGAGCGGCCTGGCAGCGACCTGCGACCGCAAAAAGCCGACGTCCTGGTCTTCGCCGAAGGGGATAATGCGGGCGAAGTGATCAAGCCGCAGGATCTAAAGCCCGGCGGACCGTTCGTGCGCGCCTGGCCAAAGGATCCCAAAACCTCGGTGATCCGCAAGGGCTCGCGGCTTAATGAGGTGGTGGTCATAAAGCTTGATCCGGCCGAACTTGATGACGACACGCGCGCGCGGGCGGCTGACGGGATCGTTGCGTATTCGGTGATTTGTTCCCACGCCGGGTGCCCCATCACGGCTTGGGGGAAGGCAGCGCAGGGCGACAAGGACGTCCTTAAATGCGTTTGTCATAATTCCGAGTTCGACCCCCGGAAAAGCGCGCAAGTCGTGTTCGGACCGGCGCCGCGGCGCCTTGCGGCACTTCCCTTGGCGGCGGCCGACGGTTCGCTCACCGTCGCTGGAACATTCATTGGAAAGGCAGGAGTACAGCAAGGAGGATGAACGTGACGGCCGCCCGCATCGGATGCCGCACATCTATAAAAAAGGAAGAAATCAAACAGGGAGGTAGCGTCTATGAGCATGAAGCAATGGCTATTGTCGAGCTTTGTCGCGTCCACGTGCCTGTTTTCAATCGCTGCCGGTGCCGGCCCGATTGAGAAATACACCCCAGTGACAGCCGACCGCCTGAAGAACCCGGAACCCGGCAATTGGATGCTCTATCGCCGAACCTACGACGGCCAGGGATACAGCCCGCTCGATCAGATCAACACCTCGAACGTGAAAGACCTGGTACCGGCGTGGACCTTTTCGACCGGCGTGCTTGAAGGTCACGAGGCTCCGCCGATCGTAAACAATGGCGTGATGTTCGTCGCGACCCCACAGGGCCAGGTGATCGCCCTCAACGCAAAGACCGGCGATGAGTACTGGCGTTACAAACGTCAGCTCCCCGACGATCTCTTCCAATTGCACCCGACCAACCGCGGGGTGGGATTGTGGCAAGACAGGCTGTACCTGGCTACAACGGATGACCATGTGGTCGCGCTCGATGCCAAAACGGGCAAAGTCCTCTGGGATACCAAAGTCCAGGACTACAAAAAGGGTCAGTACCTGACCCTGATGCCGCTGATTGTCGACGGAAAGGTTATTGTCGGTGCCGCCGGCGGTGAATTCGGCGTACGGGGCTACGTCGTCGCCTATGATGCCAATGACGGCAAAGAATTGTGGCGGACCTTCACCATTCCCGGCCCAGGTGAGCCCGGCCATGATACCTGGAGCGGCGACGACTGGAAAACCGGCGGCGGCTCTGCGTGGATGACAGGCAACTACGATCCCGACACCAGGACCATCTACTGGGGCGTGGGCAACGCCGCACCTTGGCCGGGAGACACTCACCCCGGCGACAATCTCTACACAACCTCGGTGCTAGCACTCGACCCCGATAGCGGTAAAATCAAAACCTATTTCCAGTACCATCAGAACGATTCCTGGGATTGGGACGAAGTGGAGGCGCCAATACTGGTCGACCTGCAGAGGGATGGTCGCATCTTTAAGAGCCTAATCCATCCGGGACGCAACGCGATCTTCTGGATACTCGAGCGCAAGCCGGACAGCATCAAGTATGTGGCCGGTTGGCCCTATGTCTATACCGACGTCTGGAAGGGCATTGAGCCCGAGACGGGCAGGCCGATTGTCGATCCGGCCCACAAGCCGGTTATTGGCAAGCGGGTTGAGTTCTGTCCGTCGTTATGGGGCGGCAAGGATTGGCCGTCGGCGGCCTATAGTCCGAAGACCCGCTTTGTCTATGTGCCCGCCAACGAGAATTTCTGCGGCGGCTTTACCGGCGAGAAGGTACCGTTGGTTCCCGGTCAGCTTTGGCTCGGGACCAAGCCCGAAGATATCGGTCTGAAGGTTCGCGCCGGCGCTACTCATTTTGGCGAGCTGCAGGCGTGGGATCCGGCCACGGGAAAGAAGGTCTGGTCGCATATTTTCCCCAGATCGCATCTGTTTGGTTCGGTGACGGCCACCGCTGGCGACCTCGTCTTTGTCGGAGGTACCAACGATCGGATGTTCCACGCCTTTCATTCAAAGACAGGCGAACTGCTATGGCAGCAGAAGACCAATTCCGGCATCGTGGGTATGCCGGTGGCCTACGAAGTCGACGGCACTCAGTATATCGCCATCCAATCTGGGTGGGGTGTAGACGCCCAGCGCATCCAGGATGCCCTGACGACCAACAACATCGGTATCGAGAACAACGTCCCGCAAGGCGGCGTCGTCTGGGTATTTGCCCTCAAGAAGTAACAGCCAAAGGTAATTGCGCGAAGACGGCAACGAAGTGGCAAGAAAAAGCGGCGGACGAAAGTCCGCCGCTTTCAATTTGGCTTATTTGCTTATTTGCCCTTGGTATCGACCTTCTGCTTTTCGTCCTCGTTCATTTTCTTTACCACGGGATCGCGACTGGCTTCGCCGGTGGTCTGGGTTGTCGTGGCCGGCGGGCTTTCATTTGGCATCGAGGTTTGCCGCGGCGGTGTCGTTGCCGGCCGCGTTGCCGTTGCGCTCGGCGGCGATGTCGTTTGAGCGGTCGCCGCCTGTGCATTCAATAGAAGCACGCTCGACAGTAGCGACACCGCGAGCGCCGTTGGATTGGGTTTCATCGATCTGACTCCTCTCGGCCACGGAAAACGGCCCGTGCGGCCTAACGTTCCCCTTACGCCTCCAATTGCTTGCCGATCGGCAGTGCGCGGATGCGCTTGCCGGTCGCGGCGAAGATCGCGTTGATCAGCGCGGGCGCAAAGGGCGGCACGCCCGGCTCGCCAACGCCGCTGGGCGGCGTGTCGGGGCCGGCAGGCACGATGTAGACGTTCGTTACGGCAGGAGATTCGTCGATCCGGAGCAATGGGCAATCGTCGAAATTGCCCTGTTGCACCTTGCCATCCTTGAAGGTAACCGCGCCATGTTTGGCGAGGCTCAGGCCCATGATCGCGGCACCCTCGATCTGCGACTGTATGCGCTCCGGATTGACGAAAGTGCCGCAATCGATCGCGGTATCGACTCGGGGGATGGTGAGCTTGCCCTTGTCGTCAACGGCTACCTCGACGATCGTCGCGATATAGCTGACGAAGCTGCGGTGCGCGGCAATGCCTAGCCCGTGTCCCTTGGGGACGGACCGCCCCCAGCCGCCCTTGTCTGCGACCAGCTCGACGACCTTGCGAAGACGGGCGGTGTCGATCGGATAGCTGTCATAGGGCTCGCCATAGTTCCAGAGGTCTTTCACCGAGTCGAGTTTGAGGATCCGCGGGGAGCCGATCAGTTGCAGCAGCATGTCCTTTTGATCGCGGTTGGTGGCATGGGCGATTTCAGCGACCATGGACTGCACCGCGAAGGCGCGCGGGATATTCGACACGGCTCGGAACCAGCCGATGCGGGTATGCGCGGCCGCTTCTGGATTTTCGCACTGGACGTTGGCGATCTCGAAGGGCATGTCGACCAGCCCCATGCCGAGTTCAAACGGCGCCTGATGCCGCGCACCGGCGGCAAATGTCGAGGCGATGCTCGGCGCGACGCTGCGATGCCGCCACGCCGTCACCTTGCCGCTCTTGTCGAGGCCGGCCTCGATGCGTTCCACCGAGACGGTGTGCAGGAAGCCGTTGCGAATATCGTCTTCGCGCGTCCATTGCACCTTTACGGGGGCGCCGAGCTCCTTTGAAAGCAGGGCCGCTTCGAGGGCGAAATCGCACTTCGACTTGCGCCCGAAGCCGCCGCCGAGCAGGGTGACGTTGACGGTGACATTCTCCTGGGGAATGCCAAGCGTTTTGGCGACGTCCTCGCGCGTTCCGCCCGCGCTTTGCACCGGCCCCCAGATCTCTGCCCTGTCGCCCTTGACGTCCGCGACTGCAACCGGCGGCTCCATGGCGACATGGGCGAGATGCGGCAGATAGTACTCACCCACGATCACTTTGTCGGCGCCCTTCAAGGCGGCTTCCACGTCACCCTCCTTGCGTACCAACAAGCCGGGCTTCCGTGCGGCTTCCTCGAGTTGGGTCCGATAGGTGACCGAGTCGTATTTTCCGTTGGCGCCGTCGTCCCAGACGATCTTCAAGGCGTCGCGGCCCTTGATCGCCGCGCCGGTATTGCGCGCGATCACCGCGACCCCGCCGAGCGGCTGGAATTTTGAAGGCCACGGCCAGCCCTTAACTTCCATGACTTTCTCGACGCCGGAAACCTTCATCGCCTCGGCCCCGTCAAACGACACGACCTTGCCACCGGTCACTGGCGGGCGGGCAATGACGGCGTATTTCATGCCGGGCAGGCGAACGTCGCCGCCGTAACGCGCGGTGCCCACCGTGATGTCGCGGAGATCGACCATGCTGATCTGGCCCTTGCCCAGATAGCGGAAATCCTTCGGATCTTTCAGCCTCAGGCCTTCGACACTCGGCACCGACTCCTTGGCGGCATCGGCCGCCAGGTCGCCAAAGCCAATGCGGCGTCCGCTCGCGCTGTGGACGACCTCGTGATTGACCGCCTTCACTTCGGTGGCCGGCACGCCCCAGCGTTTTGCCGCGGCGGCTTCGAGCATCGTGCGGGCCGAGGCGCCGATCTGGCGCATCGGCATCAGGTAGTGCCGCGTGCTCCGCGATCCGTCGGTATCCTGGTTGCCGAATTTGACCTCGTCGCCAAGCGCCTGCTGGATGCGAACGCGCGACCAGTCGGCTTCCATCTCTTCGGCAACGATCATCGGCAGGCTGGTGCGGACGCCGGTTCCCATCTCGGCGCGGTGTGCGACGATTGTGACAATGCCGTCCGGTGCGATCGAGACGAACACGCGCGGGTTCACCACGGTACCGTGCGGCATCTTGTCCGCGCCGGTCTGATACGCGGCAAAGCCGGGGCGTGACATCACGGGTGCGGCGAGCACGAAGCCGCCGGCTAGCCCGAGGCCTTTGAGGACGCTACGGCGTGAAACGTTGTCGACCTTGATGTATCGCTCAAAGCCACGGAGCTTTTTGGGATTTGTGATGATGTTCATGATCACACCCCCGTCGAAGCGAGATGGACTGCGTTTTCGATGCGTTGATAGCAGCCGCAACGGCAGATATTGCCCGCCAGCGCTTCGCGTATCTGATCGTGGTTCGGTCTTGGATTTTCGATGAGGAGTGCTGCGGCCTGCATGATTTGGCCGGTCTGGCAAAAGCCGCATTGCGGGACATTAAGCTGACGCCAGGCTTTCTGGACCGCGTGATCGCCAGTCGGATGAAGGCCCTCGATGGTCGTAACCTCCCGGCCGGCCACGTCAGAAACCGAGGTGATGCAGGCGCGAACGGCCTGCTTGTCGACGATAACAGTGCATGAGCCGCACAGAGCCTGGCCGCAGCCGTATTTCGTGCCCGTCAAGCCGGCTTCATCGCGGAGAAACCAGAGTAATGGAAGATCCGGGTCGCCGTCCCAGTTCTGTTCCTGACCATTGATCTTCAATTTGATCATGATGTCCCTCGCTCTTCATAAGCTGCTGGTGTCGTGAGCGAGAACCTGTTTCCCAGAGATCCCTGCATGATCTCAAGCAAACTGACCTCGCTGAGAAACTGCAGACTGCACCGTAAGGTCTGTTTGAATGTCTGCCTCGCGGGCCCACCCTTCTTTTTGACTATTGCTTTATTCAAGGGAGTTTCAGGAAGCTACAACAAAGCTGGGCGAATAGAATTCACAATGCCTTGTTTGCTTTTGCAGGAGCTGGGCCCTCCTCGAAGCGCGGGCTTTTTTTGGTCAGGAGCCCTTACGCAGCAGCCCAGCCGCAGATCATTGGCCTCAGCGGTATAGTCCCAGTGCTGTGGGAGGACTGGGAGGACCAAATCAAACGTTAGGAGGTGACATGCCGGGCACACGCTGATCGACTTCCGCTCTTGGGCACCTTTGAGACGTGCCGACCGACGCTGAGAACGTCCGCTAATCGGGGTGGACCGGAAGCCTCCGTCAGATAGTCAGAACGACGCGAATGACTCTGGCTGTGTGAAAACGCCGCTGCTTTGCTATGATTCTCTCGTGATTCTGCGGGGGAAGCTGATGCGGCGCTTCGTTGAGCAGGCGGATCGTGGGCAATGGACGCTATTGCCCGAATGCCTTGATGATTTCATTGACGAGAGCAACCCTGTTCGCGTGATCGACGTGTTTGTCGATACGCTCGATTTGGCTGAGATGAGCTTTGAGGGAGTGGAACCTGCGGCGACTGGTCGGCCATCGTACCACCCCTCGGTTCTCCTCAAGCTTTATATCTACGGCTATCTGAACCGGGTGCAGTCGAGCCGGCGGCTCGAACGCGAGGCCGGCCGCAATGTCGAAGTCATGTGGCTGCTGGGTCGGCTCGCACCTGATCACAAGACGATTGCCGACTTCCGCATAAGACAATGGCCTGGCGCTGCGCAGGGTATGTGCGCGCTTCGTCGAACTCTGCCGCGAGATGGGCCTCCTCGCGATGGCGAGTGTTGCCATCGATGGCAGCAAGTTCAAGGCCGTGAACAATCGGGACAAGAACTTCACGCGGGCGAAGGTGGAACGGCGGCGTGCCGGAACTGACAAGCCGAGGGAAATAGGGCGAGCAGAATTGGGTCAGGCTTCCGTAGACCCGCCAGTACAAGTTCGAGCTAGCGCTGGACACTCCCGGAGGGTGTGGCAAAAAATAAGGGCCGCGCCATTTGTTAGAGGCGCGGGCGAATCCGTACTTCCCGCACAGCGGAACCTTCCGGCAAGTAAGGCGTTACCCGCGGGGGCAAACCGTCGGACGGCCCGGCCTTGCCTTGCCCACTTCGGGCCAATGGGCTGCCGCAGGGGGGACCGGGAATGTCGCGCTATCCATCGTACACCACGACCGTGATCGGAGCGCATAGTGTTCCGCGATGGTATGAGCCGCTCGACCGAATGGTTAGCGCCGGCCAATTGACCGCAGCCGATTTTGCCGACGCGCAGCAGCGAGCAACTCAGGCTGCGATCCTAGAGCAGGAAGTCGCGGGTATCGACATCGTGACGGGCGGCGAAATGCACCGCCGTACTCACAACCGGCATTCCCCTCCGAATGCGATGCTTAACCATTTTTGGCACATGATCCCTTCCTTCCAGGGGGAAACCAAGCCAAAGCCCATCACGCCACATGACCCGCACGTTTTTCATCCGGCGGCTATTTGCCGTGGTCCAATTATCGACTCCGTTGACCTTGGCCTCGTTGCAGAATTTAACAATGTAGCGGCCTTCGCCAGAAAGCCGGTGAAGATCACCATGACAGGTCCTCACCTTCTCGCGGCAGTGGCTTACGACGAGTACTATGGTGACACTCAAAGGATGATGGCGGATTTCGGTAAACTCTTGCATCAGAATTTCAGAAAGCTAGCCGCTGCGGGGTGCAAGCATATCCAGATCGATGAGCCATACTTTACGGCTTCTAGCGAAGGGGAAGTCGGCGCCGCGGTCGAAGCCATCAACATGGCTATCGAGGGTTTGCCCGACGACGTGCACGTGATGGTTCACATATGTCAGGGCAACTACGCGGTTGGCCCTGACTATGACGGCCAGATTGGACATCGTTATTTTGATACGGGACGTTACAAGGCCGATCTCATTTGCAAGATCGCCTGCGACGGCTACCTGATCGAACACGACATGACACCGCATTTCGAGCACTGCCTTGGCGACAAGCAACTTGGCGTCGGCGCCGTGGATGTGCAAAGCCCGAATATTGAAACCGGTGAACTCGTTGCAGCACGCATCAAGGCTTACGATTGGCTCGCTCCGGAACAAACGCTGATCACCAGTTCCTGCGGATTTAATCATTTACCTAGACATGTCGCATTCGGCAAATTGCGGGCGATGAGCGAGGCCAAAATTATCCTGTCCGGCGAGTAAAATGATAGAACGTTCGGTGGTAGTAAAAAACGACAGTGAGAACGAGTTTGAACATCGTGCCCGCGCCTTAGAAGACCGCCTCCGGTTTGCGGAAGCCGCTAGTGGAATTGCGACTTTTGATCTCGATCTTCAATCGGGAAACTGGAACTGGAGCCCGCAAGCGGCACTGCTCTTCGGCCTCGACGACGCCACCTTGCACGATTGGGAGCAAACGGTTTTCGCTGACGACTTGCCGAAAGTTCACGTGGCTGCTCAGGCAGCGCCTGAAACGGGCAGTTTTTATGTTGAATTTCGGATACGCCATAAAGACAAGGGCCTGAAGTGGATAGCGGCGCGTGGGCAGGCGACATCGGACAGTGCGCCGCGACTGCGCGGAGCGCTGTTCGAGATCACGGAACGCAAGGCATTAGAAGCCCGTCTATTGGCAATGAACGAAACCCTTGAAGCAAGGGTCGCCGAGGCACGGCTGGAAACGCGCGCTCTTGAGGTTTTAAACAAGGTTGGCGTCACTGTTGCGGCGGAGCACGATCTCGAACGCCTGGTTCAAGCAGTAACCGATGCAGGCGTAGAGCTGAGCCATGCCGAGTTCGGTGCGTTTTTCTACAACGTCCTGAGGGAGGACGGCGAATCGTACACACTTTATACGCTATCCGGTGCTCCACGTGCGGCCTTCGAAAAATTTCCGATGCCGCGCAACACTGGAATATTTGAGCCGACGTTCCGGGGCCGGCCGACGGTGCGGTCTGACGATATTCTGGCAGATCCACGGTACGGCAAAAACCCGCCTTACCATGGCATGCCCGCTGAACATCCTCCGGTGCGAAGCTATGTAGCATCGCCTGTCGTCTCTCGTTCTGGAGACGTTTTGGGAGGATTATTCTTCGGACACTCGCAGCCTGGTGTTTTCACCTTAGGGAGCGAGCGCATCATCGAGTCGTTGGCAGCACAGGCGGCAGTCGCGATTGATAATTCCCGGCTTCACCGGGCGAACCAGCAAGAGATCGCTGCGCGCAAGCGGGTCGAAGCCGATCTTCAGGAGCTAAATGAAGAATTGGAACGACGAGCTGAGGGGCGCGCGCGGGAGTTGGCCCTAAGTTTGACGAAGCTGGAAGATACCGAGCGTCGTTTCGAGCACCTTGTGCAGGGTGTGACGGATTACGCGATCTACATGCTCGACGTTAACGGAAACATCATCAACTGGAATCCCGGAGCGGAGCGGATCAAAGGTTATACGCGGAGCGAAATTATAGGTAGGCACCTTTCTACCTTTTACACGCCCGAAGACCTGAGCCGCGAGGTTCCTACTTTTGCGCTTCGGACCGCGCTCGAAACCGGAAAATACGAAGCCGAAGGGTGGCGCCTGCGCAAGGACGGGTCACGCTTCTGGGCGAGCGTAGTCATCAACGCAATCTTTGGGCCGGACGGCAGGCATATCGGATTTGCGAAAGTCACACGTGACCTGACGGAGCGGCGTGCCGCAGACGAGCGGGCGCGGCAGGCGCAGAAGATGGAAGCTATCGGTCATCTGACCGGCGGCGTTGCCCATGATTTCAATAATCTTCTGATGGTGATTATCGGCAATCTCGAAACGATGCAGCGAAAACTCGGCGAGTCACGGCCAGACGTCGCGCGCTTGCAACGCTCCATGGAAAGCGCAATGCGGGGCGCGCGGCGGGCGGAATCTCTCACTCAACGCCTGCTTGCCTTTTCCCGTCAACAGCCGCTGGATCCAAAGCCGGTTGACCTTGGCCGCATGATTCCCGGGATGTCCGATTTGCTTCGCCGTACGCTTGGCGAACATGTTGTGGTGGAGACTGTCCTGAGCGGTGGGATGTGGCAGGCTCTTGCCGACCAGAACCAGCTCGAACTTGCCGTCCTCAATCTGGCTGTGAATGCGCGCGATGCGATGCCGAATGGGGGCAAGTTGACCATCGAAACAGCAAATGTTTATCTAGACGAAAAATACGCCGCGTCCCAGATTGAAGTCGTACCGGGGCAGTATGTGATGCTCGCCATCACAGATACCGGATCAGGCATGACCGCGGAAGTAAAGGCAAAGGCTTTTGACCCCTTCTTCACCACCAAGGACGTAGGACATGGAACGGGTCTGGGCCTTTCCCAAGTATACGGTTTCATCAAACAGTCGCGTGGCCACATCAAACTTTATAGCGAGTTGGGTGAAGGCACGACGATAAAACTCTATTTGCCCCGCGCGTACGCGGTCTCGCAAGAGGCCGAAGATACCACGGAGAAGTTACTCGCGCGCGGAGCCAAAAACGAAGTTGTTCTGGTCGTCGAAGATGATCCCGATGTGCGGGCATATAGCACCGATACGTTGATGGAATTGGGGTACGACGTCCTCTCTGCTGAGCATGGTGCGGGTGGTCTGCGCATCCTCGAAAGCCATCCTGAGATTCAGGTTCTCTTTACGGATGTCGGGCTGCCCGGTGGCATGAACGGCCGTCAACTGGCCGAAGAAGCACGCAGGCTCAGGCCTGATTTGAAGGTTTTGTTTACGACAGGATATGCCCGGAACGCCATTGTCCACGATGGGCGGCTTGACGCGGGGGTCGACCTTATTACGAAACCGTTTAGCCAAGCTGCGCTTGCTGAGAAGCTGAGGGATGTCCTGGACCACAAAAGAGAGCTTGGGCGCATTCTGCTTGTCGAAGATGAACCACTTATACAGATGCTTGCGGTTGAGTATCTTGAGAGCAACGGGTTCAATGTCCATGTCGCAGGCTCAGCGTCAGAAGCCATGAACGCGCTTGGAAAAATTCCGGGAGGCATTGATGCCGTGGTCGTCGATATGGGGCTTCCCGACCGGCGCGGCGATGCATTGATCAAAGACATCAGAGCACTTCATCCCTTGATGCCCATCGTAATCGCTACCGGCGCGAGCGCGCCGGAACTAGCTCAACTCGAAGGGCAAGGAAGGATCGCCGCCGTTACCAAACCTTACAGTGAGGGGAACCTTGTGGATGCTCTTGCGTCAGTAAACATTCATTCCAAACCGAAAAGCTGATCCATGCAGCAATTAAAACCGCGAACAAATCACTAGAGAGCGGGGCTTGGCGCTGGATCGGCGCAAGCGTGGGGTCAGTCCTAATTTGCGCCGCTGGCGTCGGCTTTTGTCTCGGCCCTCGCTGCAGGGTCCTCAAAAACGGGCGGCGTTGAGCGTGGCGATAGCGCGGCTGCCCGCCTCTCGAGGGCTTGCGAGGCGGGAAACATTCTCGAAACGGCACAAAGGAAACTCGCCGCTTTCTAACGGCGCGAACGCGAGTTTTTCCAACAAGAGGGCTGCTGAGTGCAATACCATACGTTCGCGACAGCGATGTCAGGAACTTAGCATCGGTAGCCGAGTGGGCCGCCTGCCTTGCTCTAAAATTCAGGCGGCCCCGCCGACCATATTAATTGTCCTGCCCCACGGCAGAGGCCATAGCCAGCCAACATGATATGAGCAGTCTTATTTTAAAGTTTTGTGACGGAACCTGCGAGGTTTTGGACTTCGTGGCTGCCGAGGACGTGCCTTCCGAAGGTTGTGACGGGTTACGGGCTTGTGCCCGGTGTGGCATCGACGTTGGAGCGTGGGATCGTGTGCTGCATCTCATGGACGGCAGCACGGTCTACGGAGGTCTGACAGCCTATAACGCCCGGGATACTTCGCCAGTCGCGTGAGTAGTCCAAGCTTCGCGCACAAGCATCTGATGTCTCACGCAGGGGAAAGTGGTAGTTCGAGCCCGCGGAGGGCGGAACACCCCTGAGATGGATTTACACATTCCAGGCCAAGAACAGGCTTACCAAGTTTCTCCTGGCTCTGTTCTTGAACACCCAGTGGAAGGGTTACATGAATGTCTGCTTGGGCAAACGTGGTCAAGCCCTTCTCCAACTGCTGACCGCCCACCCTGTCGACGTGCGCTTTGCCGCGCGTTCGCCTTTTTATCGACTCGGTCGCATTTGTTCTCGGGCGGAGGTTTAGCGCTTATGCTAATCGATGAAGGCGGCAAGCTCCTCGGGCGTCCCCGAGGGGAAGGCCTGCTTGAGAAAATCCAGAAAAGCGGATACGCGAGCGCTTAACAGTCGGCGCGACGGGTAGAGCGTCCAAATGGCGATTTCGGGTCCGTCGACATCACCCCAGCGGACAAGCTTGCCGGCGGTCAGGTCGTGACTCACCAGCGACACGGGGAGGCGCGCAGCGCCTACGCCTGCGCGGACGGCATCGCGGACCATGACGATGCCCGTGAGGCGAAGAACCGGATCGATCGTGATCCGCGACTTTCCGCGTGGCGCGACCACTTCCCAGGCGGAGCTCAGATCGCTCGCGCCGCGCACCACGGCCGGAACGGCGAAACCTGCCTTTGGACGGGTCAGGGCAGGGCTCGCCACGACCACAAGCCGGTCGCGCAAGAAGATCCGTCCGACGAGGCTTTCATCCGGATCCGGATTGACCCTTATAACCAGGTCATAGCCTTCCTCAATCATGTCGACCGCGCGGTCTTCCGTCGTGACCTCGAGCCGGACCTCCGGATATTTCAGCGCGAACGCTGCAGCCAACTTACCCATCGCGGTCTGCGAGAAGAGCAGAGGCGCGCTGATCCGCAACCTCCCTTTTGGCTTTTCTCCGCCTGATGCGATCGCCGCCGCCGTCTCGCCGAGCTCGGCGAGCAAAGCTCCGGTCCGCTCATAGAGGGCCCGACCTTCCTGGGTGAG
This sequence comes from Bradyrhizobium sp. AUGA SZCCT0160, assembly GCF_018130105.1. Taxonomy (NCBI): domain Bacteria; kingdom Pseudomonadati; phylum Pseudomonadota; class Alphaproteobacteria; order Hyphomicrobiales; family Nitrobacteraceae; genus Bradyrhizobium; species Bradyrhizobium sp. AUGA SZCCT0160. The sequence continues at coordinate 6,206 of NZ_JAFCMD010000037.1, read as the reverse complement.
TTTCAGTGCGCGCCCTCCTCGCTCGAACAGGCGCAGATCGAGGCTGCTTTCTAGTTCGGACACCCGGCGGGAGAGCGTCGCTTTCGGACGTCCAGTAGCGCGGGCGGCCCGTCCAAATCCTCCGTGACGGGCAACCAGGTTGAAATCGGCGAGTGCGAGCAAATCCATGTGTTCCACCAATGAGACGGTCTGTCCCAATATAGCGTCTATCGGCGCAAGTGTGGATCACTAATTTGCGAATGTGTCTTCTAACCGAACCGGAGTGATCCCATGACCATCCTCGTTACCGGCGCAACCGGCAATGTCGGCCGCCAAGTCGTCGAACAACTCGTCAAGCGTGGTGCCGACGTCCGCGCTCTCGTCCGCGACCCGTCCAAGGCCAACTTCCCGGCGAGCGTCAATGTCTTGAAGGGCGACCTGCTGGACGTCGACTCTCTTCGGAGCGCGTTCTCAGGGGCCTCGACCCTGTTTCTGCTCAATGCCGTGGTGGCGGAAGAATTCACCCAGGCATTGACTGCGCTCAACCTCGCCCGCGAAGCCGGCGTCGATCGGATTGTCTACCTCTCGGTGATCCACAGCGACCTCTACGTGAACGTGCCGCACTTCGCGGGCAAGTTCGGCGTCGAGCGCATGATCGAGCAGATGGGCTTCAAGGCCACCATCCTGCGCCCCGCCTACTTCATGAACAACGAACTCACGATCAAGGACGTCGTGACCGGATACGGCATCTACCCGATGCCGATCGGCAGCAAGGGGCTCGCGATGATTGACGCCCGCGACATCGGCGAGATCGCGGCCATCGAACTCATCCGCCGGGAGAAGTCCGCCACGCCACTTCCGCTCGAACGGTTCAATCTCGTTGGTCCCGACACGCTGACGGGCACGAGCGCCGCCGCCATCTGGTCGGAGGTGCTGGGGCGTACGATTACCTATTCCGGCGACGACACCGCGGGGTTCGAGAAGAACCTCCGGCAGTTCATGCCGAGCTGGATGGCTTTCGACATGCGGGTGATGAGCGAGCGATTCCTCACCGAAGGAATGGTTCCCGGAGCCGGCGACGTCGAGCGTCTGACCAAGCTCTTGGGCCGTCCCCTGCGGTCCTATCGCGACTTCGTTTCCGAAATCACAGCCTCTGCCTGACGGCAGCGGCAAGACCCAATCACGAAACCAAGGAACACGACCATGATCTATTCGACCGCCACCGTCCCGGTGAATCCGGAAGGCGCTTCACCGCTAACCCGCGCGCAGGCGTGGAAGGGCCTGGTTCTCAAAGCCCGCGACGCGCGGCTATTTCTTCCACCCAACCTCTGCACCCGTTGCGAGGTCGCGGAGGAGGGCGCGACGCACATCGTACGTGAAGCCACGATCGCAGGTGACGATCTGCGCGAGATCATCGCCTTCGAGCTGGAGAAAAGGTCACCTTCTTCCAGGCCACAGGCCCGCGCGAAGGTGCCATCATCAACAAGCTTTTCGAGGACGATGCCGGCGCGCTGCAACTGCGGTTCTATTGCTGCATCGGGCTCCGCGGCAAGAAGCGCTTCGGCCCCGAAGAGCAGGCCCAGCAGGCGCAGTTTGACAGCGAGACGGGCTACAAAGCCGCCCTGCTGTCCACGCTTAGGCGGACCCGCGAGCTAATCGCGGAGGGCAAGCTTTGAATCAACCGGAACCAAAACTGCGGGACGGTGCCTTTACGTCCCGCTATTCAGGGAGGCATCTATGAATCCCACGAACAATGGCGCCAAGAGCGCGCAATCGAAGATACTGGTTCTTGGTGGCACCGGCGGTACCGGCCGTCTAATCGTCGGCCAGGCGCTGGAGCGCGGGCAGCCGGAATCGGGGCCGGCGATAGCGCCGAGCACGGCGGTTTCTTCTTTGACAAAGTAATCCGCTTCTCCTGAAGAAAGTGCACGCAGACAAGAACCGTCAGGGAAGCGATCGTCTCAAACCAGCGGACTTGACTGGATCCTCGTCGTCCCTCTGTCCTGAACGATAGGGCGACCTGGCATTGAACAACTAGTTTTGCATTCAAACCTCGCTCCGGAGCGCCTCGGGCAATACTTAAGCAGGGGCCGTCTCGGCGGGAGAAATCTGGCGGCGCACCCCCATCTTGCCCGCCTTCCAAGGCTGCACGGCGATCGTGCCGACCCGCATGTCACTATAGAAAGCATGCCAACCTTGTCCTTGTTGGCATTTGGCACCTTGCGGACCTCACGCGATGTCCAACTTGAGTCCGGAAGTGCGCACCAAAGCGGACGTCGGGCCCGACCATTCTGAATTTGTGCGTCACGCCTTAATCTCGTGCCTTCTCTAAGGCCCCGGCATAAAACCTTAACTTTGGCGACCCGCGCCAACATACCGCCGTCTCCTCGGCGCAACACCCCTTGTGTTTCATTCGAGGGAAGATAATTTTGGACTCGTAATACGATCCGCTCGATGCAAGATGGAGAAGGCTGGGCGGACTCATTCAGTAAGCAATTAATTTTGAGCCCGGCGCGGCCCGCAGAGCGCGAATGCTCTGCGGGGTGTTTTCTGTGATCAACCTCGATCCCTTCTCTAAACTCGTGGATTGGCGGCACTTTTCGAACCTTCTCCACCGGGCCGATATCATCCGTCCTCGGCGAAGCCCGGTTGCGCTCAGGAACTCTGTTTTTGACCTGTAGCGGACAAGAGCAGCACCGCTGACCCATCGCGGCGAGCCTGCGCCGACGCTAACGTGTCGCAGCTACAGACATTGCTGTCGCCTTGCGGAAAGGACGGAAACGTCTGAAAATTCGGGCCTCTATGGATCCTGTTCCCGCGACCCGTTGAATTCTGGCAGATTTTTTCTCTCCGCCCGATTTTGGAGCCCACCATGGCGACATTCACCCGATCGCAAAGCCTGCTGGTTTCCGTAAGTCTTGCCGCACTGGGCGGCACAGCACTCGCGACGCTGCTGGCCGGGGGCGGTCTTATTCTCGCGGACGCCCGCGCAACCGCCGTGGATGCATCGCTGCCGCTCACCGACGCCGATACTCCGTTCTGCGGCCCGCCGACGGCAACCGTCCGGCCGAACATGATGTTTCGCCTAGTGCAGACGGAAGTGCCGCGCGCCGAGATGAGCGCAGCCAGCCCCGCGCCGGCATTCGCGGACACCGAGCCGCCGCTGTGGACCGACATCGGCTCCACCACCTGGAAGATCACCACCGCGAACGAGCGCGCGCAGGCTTATTTCGATCAGGGCCTGCGTCTCGCCTATGCCTTCAATCACGATGAGGCGCGACGCGCGTTTCGCACGGCGCAAAACCTCGACCCTGACTGCGCCATGTGTTTCTGGGGCGAGGCGCTGGTGCTCGGTCCCAACATCAATCTCCCGATGCCGGAGGACGCGGTCGCGCCAGCCTATGCCGCCGCCCAGAAAGCGAAGGCGCTGGCCGGGAAAGCGAGCCCGCGTGAGCAGGCGCTGATCGGCGCCATCGCGGTGCGCTACGGCAGCGATCCCAAGGCCGCTCGCGCGCCACTCGACGCGGCCTACGCGGCCGAAATGGCGAAGGCAGCAAAACAGTTTCCCGAAGACGACGAGATTGCCACGCTCTATGCCGAGGCGGTGATGGATCTCAGCCCCTGGGACTATTGGAAGCCGGGCGGCCGCGACGCCAAGCCACAAAGCGTGCCGATCGTGCCGACGCTGGAGCGCGTGCTGGCGCGTAATCCCAATCATGCCGGCGCCATTCACCTTTATATTCATGCCGTCGAGGCGTCGGACAGGCCCAAGCGCGCCGAGCCGTATGCCGACAAGTTGCGCGGCGCGGTTCCCGGTGCAGGCCATCTCGTGCACATGCCGAGCCACATCTATTATCGGGTCGGCCGCTATCTTGACGCGCTGGAAGACAACAAGACCGCGGTCAAGGTCGACGAAAAATATCTGACCGAGACCAACGCGCCGATGGGCGTCTACAGGCTCGGCTATTATCCGCACAACGTGCACTTCGTGATGGCGTCGGCGCAGATGGCCGGCGACGGCCCGACCGTGATTGCGGCTGCGGAGAAGCTCGGTCAGCTCATTCCCAGCGAGGCAGCCAAGGGCATTGCGATGGTGCAGCCGGTCAAGGCGGCGCCTTACTTCGCGCACGCGCAGTTCAGCACGCCGGAGACCATTTTGGCGCTGCCGGATCCCGGCGATGCGATTCCCTATGTCAAGGCGATGTGGCTCTACGTGCGCGGCGTCGCGCTGGTGGCGAACCGTGACTTCGCGGGCGCCACTGCCGCAGCGAGCGCCATCGAGACGATCGAGCGCACCGCGGACTTCAAGCTGCTGAAGGATTCGGGCGTCCCGGCGCAGGAGGTGCTCCGCATCGCGCGCACGGTGATCCTCGCCCGCGTAGCGCAGGCCAAGGGCGACTATCGTACCGCCATCATCCGGTTCGAACGGGCGGCGGCATTGCAGGACGCCTTGGCCTACACCGAGCCGCCCTATTGGTATTATCCGATCCGGCAGTCGCTTGCCGCCGCCCTGCTGCAGGCCGGCCGTTACGCCGAGGCGGAGCGGCAATTCCAGCGCGCGCTCAGCCGGGCGCCCGCCAATGGCTGGTCGTATTACGGGCTCGCGGAACTGCACAAGGCACGCGGTGATGGCTCCGCAGCCCGCAAGGCGGAGGCCGACCTTGCCAGAACCTGGATCGGCGACCGCAAGCTGTTGCAGGTTTCAAATCTCTGAAGCGCGCCGATGAGGGATCGAATGCGGTCGCGACTTCCGGACCTGGAACATTGAATCCAGTTCGCTGGCGCGGAGCGGGAAATGGAACGAAGCGACACTGGGCAATGAAAGATTGTTTCGCCGAAGTGGGCATATCCACTTGCAGTTGTTGCGAGCACGGCAGGCGGGATTGCGAATGAACTCGAACTGCTCCTCGAGGTGTGGCCCCTCTGCAAACGGCCGGCCCGCACAGCGACGGCGGTGAGCCGGTCCACGCCGGTTACGGATATCTCTGGTGGACAAGGCCGACACGCGACGGGTCGCCGGCCTACTTTGCTTCCGGTTCGCACGGCCAGCTCATCTTGAACTTTCCGGACCGCAACCTCCTGATGGCGCTGGCATCCCGCTCCCCCTTCCCGGAGGGGCCGCGAAGTTTATCAACAAGGTTGTGTTACCCGCAGAGGCGGCGCGGCCGACGGGAGCAGCGTGTGTCGGGCACCTGGATCAGTGACGGGAGCGTGCAGCCGCTCAAGATCGTGCCCTTTGGCGGTTGCGGTTGGCACTTTTCAGACATGGCCGTTGTGACAGACGATGTCCGCTTGCAAGTACAGATCGGACTTCGGGGCAGCTGGTTGCTAACTTCCGAAAATGACCCTGGCTGTGTGAAAACGTCGCTGCTTTGCTATGATTCTCTCGTGATTCTGCGGGGGAAGCTGATGCGGCGCTTCGTTGAGCAGGCGGATCGTGGGCAATGGACGCTATTGCCGGAATGCGATGATTTCATTGACGAGAGCAACCCTGTTCGCGTGATCGACGTGTTTGTCGATACCCTCGATTTGGCTGAGATGAACTTCGAAGGGGTGGAACCGGCAGCGACCGGGCGACCGTCGTACCATCCCTCGGTTCTCCTGAAGCTGTACATCTACGGCTATCTAAACGCAGTCGAGCCGGCGGCTCGAGCGCGAGGCCGGCCGCAATGTCGAAGTCATGTGGCTATTGGGCCGGCTCGCTCCTGATCACAAGACGATCGCGGACTTCCGCAAAGACAATGGCCTGAAAGGTATGTGCTCGCTTCGTCGAACTCTGCCGTGAGATGGGCCTTCTCGTGACGGCGAGCGTCGCCATCGATGGCAGCAAGTTCAAGGCCGTGAACAACCGGGACAAGAACTTCACACGGGCGAAAGTGGAGCGGCGGCGCGCCCAGCTGGAGGAGAGCGTCGCGCGGTATTTGAGCCAACTTGATACCGCCGATCGACAGGAACCGACGGAGGCACTGGCCGCGAAGGTAACAAGGCTTACCGAGAAACTGACGAAACTGAAGGCGGAAATGGGCAAGCTTGCCGTTTACGAGAAGCAGATGCTCGCTTCGCCCGACCAGCAAATCTCGCTGACCGATCCCGACAGCCGTTCGATGGCGACGAGCGGGCGTGGGTCCGGCGTCGTCGGCTACAACGTGTAGGTCGCCGTGGATACCGAGCATCATCTGATTGTGACGCATGAGGTAACGAACAGCGGCTCAGATCGGGCTCAACTG
>NZ_JAFCMD010000036.1:0-53455 GCF_018130105.1 Bradyrhizobium sp. AUGA SZCCT0160 | reverse complement strand
CACGGCTTCGCCTGACGACAGCGAATATTGGTAGAGCTGCGGCGCTCCGAGGTTCCAGCGAACCTCTTTGAGTTTCTCTAAACCGAATTTATCGGCGCCAAAGGCACCGTTACGCACGCTTGTCTCTTGCACGAAGGATCTCCATCAATCACCGCACGACCTAGCGGTCGATCACGAAATGCGAATGACAATGAAACGCAAGAATAGTGCCACGAGCCGCGGCCTACCTACTCAAGACGACGGGCAGGCATGCAACAGCATCATGTCCGGCACAATCTGCCCGAATTGTAGTCGCGGGGCGTGAGATCTCCGGGCAGTTCGCCGGTGAGGCCGGCCGTAACCATTTCTTTTCTCGCCCGGATGGGCCGTGCCGGTCAGCCCGCCACGCCATGGTAACCGCGATACCATTCGACAAATCGCCGCAGGCCTTCAGCCAACGGCGTCGAAGGCGAGAAGCCGACATCGCGTTGCAGCGCCGATATGTCGGCACAGGTCTCGAGCACGTCCCCCGCCTGCATCGGAAGGAGATCCCGAACCGCCGGCTTTCCAATGATCTGTTCGAGCGTCGAGACAAAATCGAGCAAATTCACCGGCCGGTTGTTGCCAATGTTGTAGACGCGATACGGAGCCGCACTTGTGGCAGATTCAGGCCTCTCCGCATCCCAGGCCGGATTCGGCGCAGCCGGACGATCCAGGGTGCGGATCACTCCCTCCGCGATATCGTCAACATAGGTGAAGTCGCGCCGCATGTCACCGTGGTTGAAAATCCTGATCGGCTTGCCTTCGAAAATCGCGCGCGTGAAGAGATAGGCCGCCATATCGGGCCTTCCCCACGGGCCATACACGGTAAAGAACCGCAGGCCGGTGACCGGAAGCCGGTGCACATGGGCATAGGTGTGCGCCATCAGCTCGTTGGCTTTTTTACTTGCAGCGTAGAGGCTGACCGGATGATCGACCGAGTGCTCCGTCGAGTACGGAAGCGTGCGGTTGGCGCCGTAAACGGAACTCGAGGAAGCAAAAACCAGGTGCTTCACGTTGTGACGGCGGCTGCTCTCCAGCACGGTGACGAACCCGTCGCAATTCGCCCGGATGCAGGCGATCGGATCGTCGATCGATGCGCGAACGCCCGGCTGCGCGGCAAGATGCACGACGCGATCGGGTCTGACCGCATCGAAAACAAGTTTCGTCGCGCTGGAATCCGCAAGATCCGTTTCATGAAATGCGAAGCCCGTGTGCTGCTTCAGGTAATTGAGCCGGGCGCGCTTCAGCGCCGGATCGTAATAGGGCGTGAGCGCGTCGATGCCGACAACCTGCTCACCACGCGCGAGCAGCCGTTCGCACACCTGCATGCCGATAAATCCGGCGGCCCCAGTGATAATCACAGGTCCTAAAGTCGACACGGTCATCCTCATTCGGTCCGCGCATTACCAGCGTAAGGCAACTTGCCACGCTTCAAGCGCAATCTGCCAAATTCGTGTGCAGAGTATTTAAATCGCCGTTCGCGCGTTCAATCCCTGAAAGACGTATGCAGGGCATCCGTCAGCGGCGACACGATATATTCCAGCGCCGTGCGCTCACCGGTCGCGACCACGACGTCGGCCTGCATGCCCGCGATCAGCTTGTCGCGGTAGCGTTCATCGAGCTTGGCATCGGAGAGATCGATGAGGCCGAGGAAATAGGGCTGCTTGGTAACATCGTCCACCAGTCTGTCATGCGAAATGGATGCCAGCTTTCCGGTCATCATTTGAATCCCGCGCGCGCGAAGACCCGGGAAACGAATTTCGGCGGTCTGCCCCACGCTGAGATGTTCGATCGAGTTGACGGGAAGCTGGGCGTGAACGACGAGCTTTTGGTTGCTGGGAACGATTTCCATCAGCGATTCGCCGGCACGAACGACCTGTCCGACCGTGAACACCTTGAGATTCTGTACGGTGCCGGCCCGCGGCGCGCGAATATCGAGGCGCGTGAACAAGTCCCGCGCCACGATCAGCTTTTCCTTCGCGGTGTTTATCTTCTGGCGCGTTTCCAGCAGCTGGGCCGATACTTCCTCCTGGAATTTCTGCTCCAGCTGCATCACCTGCAGGCGCGCTTCGCTGATTCCGTTGGTCGCTTTCGCCGTATCCGCGATGGCACGGCCGACGATGCCCTCAAGGCGCGTGCGCTCCCTTTCCATGGCAAGCACGCGCGTGATCGGGATCAGCCCCCGCTCCTTCAGCGAACGAAGGCCCGTCAACTCCTCGTCGAGGAAACCGATCTGCTTCTCGGTCGACGACTTCTCGACGGAGATGCCTTCCATTTCCCACCCGAGCTGCTGAATCTTGGATTCGATCAGCGTGATCTGGGTCGCACGCGAGCGCTTGCGCTCTTCAAATTGCAGCGTTTGGTCCTGGACGATCCTGGCCAGGATCGGTGAAGCGGCCTGCCGCTCCAATAGTTCCGGGGGAAAGGTGATGCGATCGCGGCGATCAATTTCGGCAACCAGCGACGCTTCGAGCGCGAGTGCGCCGTCGAGTTGACTGCGCACCGTCTCGAGCCCCGAGCTCGCCTGCAGCGGTGACAAATTGACCAGCAATTGCCCTTCAACGACGGACTGGCCTTCTCTGACCGAAATCTCGCTCACCATACCGCCTTCGAGGTGCTGCACCACCTTGCGGCTGTCCTCGATCATGACGACGCCCTGCGCAACGACGCCGCGGTCGAGCGGTGCGACAGCCGCCCATCCACCCATCACTCCGAAAGTGAAAATGATCAGCGTGTATCCGGCGATCGCCGTTTTGCCTTGCGCATGGGCAAATGGCAGCGAATTGGGGACGCGGCGGGGAATACCGGCCTTGAAGCGCGCGGGAATTGAAAACGGAAGCTTGAACTCGAACATGATGACCGACCTCAGCCTGCCGCAGCCCGAACGGGCACTGGAGGAGCGATCAAATGCTTGAGCACGTCGTGGCGCGGACCAAACACCTGCGCCATGCCGCCCTCGAGCACGAGAATCTTGTCGGCGACGGTCAGTACGCTGATCTTGTGGGTGATCAGAATGACTGTGGTGCCGAACGAGCGAAATCGGCTGATGGCCTGGACCAGCGCTTCCTCGCCGCCCTGGTCCAGACTTGCATTGGGTTCATCGAGCACGACCAGGGCCGGACGATCAAAGAATGCCCGCGCCAGCCCGATGCGCTGGCGCTGACCGCCCGATAGCGTGGCGCCCCCCTCGCCGACCGCGGTGTTGTAGCCGTCCGGCAAGAGCTGGATCATCTCGTGACATCCGCAAAGCCGGGCGGTCTCGATCACCGCTTCGCTGTCGACCTCTTGAAAGCGCGCGATGTTCTGCGCGACGGTTCCGGAAAACAGCTCAATGTCCTGCGGCAGATAACCGATGTAGCGACCGCGTTCGCGCGGATTCCAATGCGAAAAATCGAAGCCGTCGAGACGCACATTGCCTGACGACGGTCGCCACACGCCCGTAATCACCCGAGCCAGGCTGGATTTTCCGGCGGCGCTCGGGCCGACAATGCCCACGACTTCGCCCGGTCGTGCTTCGAACGAGATGTTCCGCAAGGTGCTGCGGGACTGTTCCGGAGGCCCTGCGGTGACCGCCTCGAGCGTCAGATGGCCGACCGGCCGCGGCAGGCTCACCCGCTTCGGCTCCTCGCCGGCGACGGCGAACAATTTGACAAGCCTGCTCCAGCTGTTGCGCGCGTTGGTCAGCCCCTTCCAGTTTCCGACGACGCCCTCGACCGGAGCAAGGGCCCGCCCGACAAAGATCGAGGCGGCGATGATCATGCCCGCGGAAATCTGATTGTGGATCGCAAGATAGGCGCCAAGGCCCAGTACCATCGCTTGCAGGAACATGCGGACGAACTTGGACGCGGCCGCCATCAACCCCGACCGTGTGCCCGCGATTGCCTGAAGATTGAGCACATGGGTATGTTGCGCAATCCAGGTCTCGCGCAGGACGTCGAGCATGCCCATGGCATGAATGACTTCGGCATTGCGCAGGGCAGATACGGCCTTCTGATTGGCCGCGATCGACGTCTTGGAGGCTTGGCTCATCGGGCCCGTGGTGGCGAGCTCACTGGCAAGCGTCAACAGGAAGATGAGAGCTGAACCGACCAGCGCGATAGCCCCGAACCAGGGGTGAAGAAAGAAGCAGGTCACGATGAAGATCGGCATCCACAGCAGGTCGCACAGCGCAATCAGGGCGGGACCGGCGATGAACTCGCGAACAGAATCGAGGTCCCGCAGCGTTTGTCCCTGGGCAAGGCGAGGGAAATGCAGGCCGGCGGAGTGCGTTGCATCAAAGACCGAGCCGGCCAGCTTGCTGTCGACGGCGAGGCTGGCCTGAACCATCAGGCGCGAGCGCAGCATCTCAAGCAGCGCATTGATGATCAGGAGATAACCTACCAGCAGCGTGATGCCGAGCAGCGTGGTCTCGTTGCGGCTGCCGATCACCCGGTCATAGATCTGCAGCATATAAAGCGGGCTGGTGAATGCGAGCAGATTAATGAAGAAGCTGAAAACCACCGTCGTCATGACTGCCGGAACGCACGACCTCACGCCGTTGACGAGAACGGCGCTTGCCTTAATTGGACCAGACCCAGCCATTGCGAAAATCCCGCTCCACCATTCTGCGCTGATCCAACAAGGAAACATGCCCGCGCACGTCCCATGCGCGCAGAATGTGTGCTTTTTGTTGCGCGGTGAGTTCCATCTCCACTCAATTAAATCCAGCCGACAGCGCGCGCCCGATCAACATCAAACCAAATTCGTTCCTAAACAATTAGCACGCTGCAAGATTCATGAAGCCGACATGCTCGTTTGGTTGCTTTTGATTGAACCTCTCTTGCCAGCACGGCATGTGCTGATTTAACGGAGGCAGCATGCGTGCGGAACGGTTCCCACGGATGGTTCGCCATGCCAGACTTCGCCTTGCCAGACTTCGCCTTGCCAGAATTGGCACAATTCGAACTCACTCCCTCGTGCCCACTAACAAGGCAGCAACGGGCGCTGGGTGCGTGAAAGCTGAAGAAGATCGTCTTTGAAAATTTTCATCAACGGTAGATTCCTGTCGCAATCGCTTACGGGCGTTCAGCGCTATGCCGCCGAAATGGTTAAGGCCATGGATCGCCTGCTGGCGTCCGGGCAAGCCGCGCAGCCCCTGCTCGCGGCGGAATGGCAGCTCCTCGCCCCGCCCAACGCGAAGGCCGAGCTCGACCTCGCCGTCATCAGGACCAGACAGGTGGGCCAACGGACCGGGCATGCCTGGGATCAGATCGACCTTGCGCGGGCGTCGGCGGGCGGCCGGCTGATCAGCCTCGCCAACTCCGGGCCGGTTCTGCACCGTAACCACCTCGTCGTCCTGCATGACGCACAGGTGTTTCGCCGGCCGGATTTCTTCAGCCGGAGCTACCTGATGCTGCATCGGACGCTGGGCCACCTGCTGGCCCGAACCGCGACAATCGCCACGGTTTCCGAGTTCTCGCGGCGCGAACTCGCCGCCGCCCTGCGGCTGGCACCGCCGGCCATTCCGGTGTTTTCCAACAGCGCCGAGCATTTTGCGGCAACAGTGCCGGATTTTGGGGTGATCGACCGGTTGGGCCTCGTTCCCAACAGATACTTTCTCTTCGTCGGGTCGATGACGAAAAACAAGAATGTTTCGCTGGCGATCCAGGCGTCGGAGCGGCTGGGCCGCGCGGATATTCCGCTCGTCGTGGTCGGCGGCGACAACAGCAAGGTGTTTTCGGACGGCCCCACCGCCGCAAAGGCCGGAGTTGTGATGGCGGGCCGGCTCAGCGACGAAGAGATCGCGGCGCTGTTTTCGCGGGCAAATGCGTTTATTTTCCCCAGCCTTTATGAAGGCTTCGGTGTGCCTCCGCTGGAGGCAATGTTCTTCGCATGTCCGGTGATAGCGAGTACGGCAGAGGCGGTACGCGAGACCTGCGGAGACGCCGCCGCCTATTTCGACCCGCTCAGCGTGGACCAGCTGCATCAGCGCATGCTCGAAAGAATTGCAGCCGGAGGCATCTCCGGCCCCGAGCGGCAGAAACAGGAATCACGCCTGGCAGCCTATTCCTGGGATAAATCCGCTGCCGCCATGTTGCGTTTTCTCGAAAAACCCCCAGTTTAAAATTTAAATAAACGTATTAAACCTGAACAAAGGCAGGAACCCACCACATCGCGGCCCAATTATTGCTGCGTAATGGGGTCAGCCTTGTCGTATCAGCGCGAAGAAAATGAAGGATTAAGGGTGCCCAGCAGTCAGGTTAGAACCATGAAAGTTCTGCATGTCGCCGAAACGATCCGGGGCGGCATCGCGACTTATCTCAACGAGCTGCACCCCCATCAGCGCACCAGCCTCGGCGCCGGCAACGTGCACTACGTCATTCCATCCGGTCATCGGACCGATTTGGTTGGGATCGAAGATGCGGAGATCACGGAATTCGGCCGTTCGGACCGGGGTGTTTCGGGCCTGTTCCGGATGCTGGTCGCGACCCTGCGCGCGGTGCACCGCCAGCAACCGGATGTCGTTCACCTGCACTCCTCGTTTGCCGGACTGGTTCTCCGCCCGTTCCTGTTGCTGAGGCGCAAGCGGCCGCGGGTCGTTTACTGTCCGCACGGCTGGGCGTTTTCTCGCGAGACGGGCCGGCTGAGCCATCAGGTCACCAAAATCACGGAAGGTATCCTCGCCAAGATCACGGATCGGATCATCTGCATTTCGAGGGATGAATACAAAGAGGGGGTTCAGGCCGGAATTGACCCCGATCGCCTGGTTCTTGTGCACAACGGTATTTCGAAGCACCGCCCGCTGCTCGATACGGTCTCGGCGATATGGCCTTCGGACAAGACCAAGGTTCTGTTCATCGGCCGCCTCGACCGCCAGAAGGGGTACGATCTCCTGACCGAAGCCGCCCGCGCGCTCGAGGACCAGGTGGACGTCCGGATCGTCGGGGCTTCGGTGATCGGCAAATACAAGGATGAGGGGCGTGCGCTTCCCTCCAACGTCTCGTTGCTGGGCTGGCAGGATCGGCACCAGATCGAGGCCCAGCTCGAAAAGGCCGATCTCGTCGTCATCCCCTCACGCTGGGAGGCCTTCGGCCTCGTCGCCCTCGAGGCGATGCGGGCGGCCAAACCGATCATTGCCTTTCGCATCGGCGCGTTGCCGGAAATCGTCGAAGATGGCGTGACGGGTGTGCTTTGTGAACCTACTTCCGCCGCCCAACTCGCTGAAGGGTTTCGGCGTGCGCTGAAGCTCGATCTGCCTGCGGTCGGTCAGCGAGGCTACGAGCGCTTCAGACAGCTTTATGACATCGAGAAGACGCATCGCGTCCTGAGCCAGGTCTATGTCGACCTCGGTCGAGGCGATCACATCCGATCCCGGCAACAAGCCGAGCTGCAATCGGATTCGCCGAACAATTTCTGATCGTCGCCGCAGCCTTGCTGCTTGCTGCGCCGACTTAATTTTCAAAGAAATTTAATTTTCAAGGGCCTTAATTTTCAAAGGCCTGGACGCCGCGTTGAACGGCTGGCTTCCGGGCCTCGTCAAATTTCACCTGCCCAGCCACAGAAAGTCGACTCCGCGCGGCTTCTGGTCATCGCTGGCGGCGGACTCGTTGCCGCGCTCGCGCCTGTCGGAGAACGACCACCGTATCAGGACAGCGACGAGCAACGCGCAGGTCAAAAACCCAGCGGTGAACGCCAACAATGCCATCGGTAGGGCATCCATTTCGCCTGCCTCCCCTTTTCTCGTTTGAAGGGAGTATAGCTAGGGAGCCCGAATTAGTAAGTAGTTACATCGATCCAAGAGACTCGTGCTTAACGGCTGAAATCCCTAACAAATCTTGGACAACTGGCGATCGCTGCGGCGCGCGAAATATTGTTGCGCTGCGGCATCGATTTGCGGCGAGTTCCCCGTGCCAACTCATGTATAAGTGGCGGACGCCCCTGAGGAGGCTTCCATTTGGAAACGCTGCTGTACGTTTTGGCAGGCTGGTTCGTGTTTAATATCCTTTTCGCCCTGGCAATGTACTTTCGACCGATCCGGCCAAATCCTGCCTCAACCGATAACCCGGCCAAATCTCACGCTGCGGATCCATCCGATGCCGCGAGCGGGCGTCAAATACAATTTGAATCGTCCGGTGGACGCGGCCATTCCATCGTCACCAGGGTTTTGTTCTTTGGCCACTGGCTAAGCGACCGCGTTCGCTCATCGATCGCCGCGAAGCAAGAACCCACCTAGCCGTTCAAATCCTGCGTGCGCCCGCTGCAGCCGATCGGGACGGCTGTCCTGGGCGCCCTGTATCCGCCCCTCGGGCGGGCGCGGCAAGCGCGCCGAACCGCGTTCCGCGCCCGATCGTTCCGCCGCCTTGGGCTCGGCGTCCCAAGGATCATTCGGCGGATCATTCGGCTGCTCGTTCGGCCGGTCGCTCGACCCTGCATGTCGACCTCGATCCGCGGCACCGCACTCATCCGCCGCGGCGTATGCGCGCCGTCGCCCTGATATTAAATAGCGCCGAATAATACGGTATTTAATTTCCCGCCGGACATGAAGGCGAGATCGTGACGAGAAAACGGCAGACTTACTGACCGATACACGCCATGCTCAAACTTTAGCCAGGTTTTGCTCAGAACCCTCTCAATGCAAGTTGCAAGAAGGTCACATGGACGAGGCTTTACCTCGGAAGGCGGTCGCTCGGGAGTGACTTCGGATCCGGATGGTTGCTACGGTTAAACCGGACGAAGAGTTTTAAATTGGACCAAGCGTATCACGAGGGTGCTGCAGTGATTGAAAGAAGAGCAAATGCAAGAGGGTTGATTTGTTCTTCTGCTCTTTTCGCTGCACTGGCGTTCGGCCTTGGCGGCTGCGCGGGCTTTATTCCGACGGATGCGCCGGATGGATCAGCGACACATTCGAACGCTGCGATCGTCACGCAGCCATCGGCACCACTTCCCTACATCCTGATGCCGATCAATCCGGTGGTGCTGCAGGCCACCAATTCCTTCACCGACGGGGCGGGATTGGTATTTTCCAAATTGCCTGGCGGGAACTATCGCGATGTGACCATTGGCGTCGGCGATATCGTCACCGTCACCGTTTACGAAGCGCAGGCCGGCGGTCTGTTCATCCCGCGCGAAGCGGGCGTGAGGCCGGGTAATTTCGTCGACATTCCGCGCCAGCAGGTCGACCAGTCCGGCAACATCAACATTCCGTATGCCGGTTCGATCAAGGTATCCGGCCTCACCCCGCGCGCGGTAGGCAATATCATCCGCGAACGTCTCAAGGATCGCGCGATCGACCCACAGGCCGTCGTCAGCGTTGCAGAGCAGCGCGGCAACCAGGTTAGCGTGCTTGGCGAGGTCAACACGCCGCTGCGCTTTCCCGTCGATCCCGGCGGCATTCGACTGATGGGCGCCATCGCGCGTGCAGGCGGTCCTAAATATCCCTCTTACGAATCCACCATCACGATCAAACGAGCTGGCCGTACCTACAACGAGTCGATGTCGAGCGTGGTCCGTCATCCCGGCGAAGACATCTTGCTCGCTCCCGGCGACGTCGTCTTCCTGACGCGAATTCCGAGGGTGTTCATGGTCTTCGGCTCGACACCGTCGCCTGGCTCGATCGGTGGCACCAACAACCGCCGTTTCACCTTCGAAAACGACAGCATGACGTTGGCCGAAGCGCTGGCGAAAGCCGGCGGTCTGGACGGCATCCGCGCCGATGCCAAATCGATCTTCGTCTATCGCTTCGAACCAAAGCCGCTGCTGGAGAGGGTCGGACTTAACGTATCTCAATTCCCGACCGAGCTGGCGCCTGCCATCTACAAGTTCGACATGAGCAAGCCCGATGGCTGGTTCCACGCAGATTCATTCCGGATGCGCGATCACGACGTGATTTCGGTTGCGGAGTCGCCGTCGACCGAGTTCATCAAGCTGATGAACCCGCTGAACGCGGCGACCACGAATGCAGCAAATATCAGCGCCACCATTGCGAATACGCGATAGACCGGGGATGGGGTATCGCCTCGATCGAACCGCAAAGCGAGGATAGACGCGTTCAGGCAATCGACCGCGGTACCGAGCGCAGTTGAGAGCGCCTGGACGAATGTGGTTTCTAACTCCCGGTTGCCCGTGCGCTATCATCGGCCACAACCGGTTGGACGAGAGCCATTGTCTGGATCAATTCCGTCTGGATCAATTTCGTCTGGATCAAGTTCCGGAGCACGTCGGGCGCGACGGCCGCACGCTGATCCGACGTTCCCTGCAACCGACCTGCAACTGAAACGCATGGCAGCGGGTAACCAGACTGCCTATCTCTCGATCAAGCACCGAAGCCAAATGCCGGAACGGCATGCCGCATCGGAACCCCGCTGCCGGTCGATGCAGATGGCCCGACTTCCCTCGCCTTCAGTTTCCCTTGGCGAATGGAACTCTCGCACCCGGCAAGCTTCCAACCTGAGGCGATCCTTGAGAATACTCATCGTCAATACGCTTTATCCTCCGGAGATCATCGGGGGCGCTGAAGTTTCCGTGTCCCTGCTCGCGCAAGCCCTTTCCCGCAACCACCATCAGGTTTCCGTCGTCAGCCTGCATGACGCGCAGAATACCGCGGTCAGCGACATGAAGGGTGTCCGCGTCTACAGGCTCCAGATCGACAATGATTACTGGCCATTCGGCCGGGATCGAAAGCCATCGCGGCTGCAACGCCTGAAATGGCACTTGCGCGACACCTGGAACCGGAAGGCCGCCAAACGGTTCGCGGAAATCCTGGATATTGAAAAGCCTGACGTCGTCCACACCAACAATCTGACGGGATTTTCAGTGGCACTCTGGTCGGAAGCCAGGCGCCGCAACATCAGAATCGTGCATACGTTGCGCGACTACTCGTTGCTCTGCAAAAGGTCGACGCTTTTCAAGAATGGCGCTACCTGCGAGCGCCGATGCACGTCATGCGCTGCCATGACGGCTTCGTCCCGGCTGGCCTCGCGATTGGTCGATGCCGTCGCATCCAACAGCCAGTACGTGCTCGATCGACATCAACGTCTCGGATACTTTTCCGGAATTCCCGAACGCGTGATCTTCAACATTGCCGACACCAGCGCACTTGCCCCTGCGGCGGCCCCCTCCGATGAGGATGACCTGACATTTGGATTCATCGGACGGATTGAAGCCGAAAAAGGCATCGATGTCGTGCTCAAGGCCACAGAATTGCTGCCCGACACCGGTTGGCAGCTCAAGATTGCCGGTAGCGGGCTCGAATCCGATGTCCGGGAATTCAAAGCCCGTCACCCGAGCGACCGGGTGAAGTGGCTGGGCTTTGCCAAATCTCAGGATTTTTACGCCGGTATCGACGTCTGCCTGATCAGCTCGGTCTGGCCGGAGCCGCTGCCGCGCACCCTGATCGAGGGAATTTGCGCCGGCCGCGCCACAATTTGTTCCACTGCGGGTGGGATACCGGAGATATCGGGGTTTTCTAACCTTATCGGTATGTACCAACCAAGCGATCACCGCGAGCTGGCCGGACTAATGTTGAAGGGGATCGACGAGGCCGCTCGATGGAAAAAAAGCCTGCCTCCGCGACCAGACTTTGCGGAGAAGTTCACGCCTGAGACCATTACCCGCGAATATTTGGAGATGTATTCGGCCGACAGCTAGGGGGACCGTTCTGTACCAATGAGAACAATTGCAACCAATCGCTATGCGACCTTCACCGGGACGGCTCATTTTTGATGAGGGTCCTTGTTACAACATCCCTCTACCCGACGCCGCTGGCTCCAAAGGTCATCGGCGGCGCGGAAATATTCGTACGCAAACTGGTCGAAGGCTTCGTCGCCAGCGGAGACAGTGTGGAAGTGATCCGCGCCGCGTCAGCCCCCAACCAGCAAACTGAATCATGCGACGATGTCGATATCTATTCCGAGCCGGTCAGTAACATCTATCTGCCGTTCACCGAACAACACAGCGCACCAATGCGGGGACTCTGGCACGCGGTCGAGGATTGGCGACGATCGACAAAACTGGTCGCCGACCGGATCAAGGCGTTCAGGCCTGACGTGCTGCATTCCAATAATCTGTCGGGCCTGACGACGGCGGTCTGGAAAGCCGCATCCGACCACGGCGTCCCTATCGTCCACACCTTGCATGATTATTATCTGACGTGCCCGCGATGTTCGCGCTTCTCCCACGGCAGCACCTGCACGCACACCTGTTTCAGCTGCAAGTTGCTGACCGTAAGCCGCCGCACTGCGACCAGGCAGCTCAGCGCGATCGTTGGCGTGAGCCAGCGCATTCTGGATATTCACACGGAGTTGGGCCTCTTCGCAGACACCCCGCTGCGCAAGGTCATCAGACACGCTTCGGCACTCCCCCCGGTCGCGCCCGAGCCCAGACGCCCGGCCGACCTCCTGACGCTGGGTTTCATCGGGCGCCTCACGGAGGAGAAAGGCATTTACAATCTGGTCAAGGCTGTCGGCACGTTGCCGCCAAACTCCGTCAAGCTGGTGATCGCAGGCTCTGCCAGCGCCGAGATGAAGGAGCGGTTGATTGCCCTGGCACCTGAAGCCCAGATCGAATTCCTGGGATTTGTCGCGCCCGAAACGTTCTATCGTCAAATCGACGTCGTGGTCATTCCGCCGATCTGGGAGGAGCCCGGCCCCATCGTGGTCGCTGATGCCCAGGCCGCCGGCAAACCCTTCCTCGGCACCCGCTTCGGAGGCATACCGGAGGCCGTTGCAAGGGGCGCGGTCGGATGGCTTACGGCGCCCGATCCCGACTCGCTGGCCGAAAGCATCAGGAAGATGTTGTCGAATCCTGACGAAGTAACAACGATGACCCGGAAGTTCGCCGACAAGAACAGTCAACGCACATTCTCGGAAGTCGTCGCCGAATACCGCGCGATCTTCGAGGAGTTGCGCCACCGTGAGGACTAGCCGTGTGATGGAGAACGATGCGGCTCCGTTTTCTCAAGTATCCTGCCGCCAGATAGCTGCCAACCCTATCGTCGGCGCCCGTTAACAAGGATTTAATTTCCTGATGTCCCTCGGGCAACGGGACATTTAATACTGCACACGTTGTTGCGTGCAGTGCCGCGCGTTTCGGCTGGCAGCACCGCTTGGTGGAAGGTAAGGTCGAACGAGTCGATCGTTCAGGACCTGCTTCGCAACAAGGCACCGGCGGTAATCGATCGACACCGATGAGGCGATAGTTGAAGATACTTCTCGTAAACAGCCTTTACCCTCCGGAAATCATGGGAGGCGCTGAAGTTTCCGTTTCTCTGCTGGCGGAAGCACTGGCCCTCAGGGGTCACCAGGTTTCCGTGATTTGCCTTCACAAGGCGGCGGAAACCTCGATCAGCGAGATCAGGGGTGTTCGCGTATACAGGTTGCAGATCGACAACGACTATTGGCCATTCGACCAGGATCGAAAGCCGTCGCGGCTGCGACGACTTAAATGGCATTTGCGTGACACCTGGAATCGCGAGGCGGCCAAACGCTTCGGAGCGGTTCTCGATGCTGAGGCGCCCGACGTTCTGCACACCAACAATCTCACGGGATTTTCGGTATCGTTGTGGTCGGAAGCCAAGCGCCGCAAGCTGCGGGTCGTCCACACGCTGCGCGACTATTCCCTGATCTGCAAAAGGTCGACCCTGTTCCGCAACGGACAGACATGTACCCGCCGGTGCCCGGCCTGCGCGACCATGACCGCCCCTTCCCTGATTGCTTCGCGCATGGTTGATGCCGTCGTTTCGAACAGCCAATTTGTGCTGGATCAGCACCAGAAACTTGGCTATTTCGCCAACATCCCGGGCAAGGTCATCTTCAATATTGCCGACGTCAGCGAGGCGGCCCCGGTTTCGCCGCCCGCTACCGGCGATCTGGTGTTCGGCTTCATTGGACGGATCGAAGCCGAAAAGGGTATCGAGGTCGTCCTGAAGGCGGCCGAACTGCTGCCTGACGTAGGCTGGAGGCTGAAGATTGCCGGAAAGGGGCTCGAGCAGTACGTAGGCAGCCTGAAGGCCGGCCAGAAGAACGATCGCATCGAATGGCTTGGCTTTACGAAAGCGGCGAATTTCTACGCCAGCATCGACGTCTGCCTCGTCAGCTCGGTCTGGCCGGAACCGCTGCCGCGGACGCTGATCGAAAGCATTAATGCCGGCCGCGCAACTATTTGCTCGACGGCAGGAGGGATTCCGGAGATTTCGGGATTTTCAAATATGGTGGGCTCCTACGAGCCGAACAATTTTCGTCAGTTGGCCGAGCTCATGGTGAAGGCGGTCAACGACACAACGAGATGGAAGATGACGCAGCCGCTACAACAGGACTTTGCAGATAAATTCTCGCCGGAGTCGGTCACGCGGCAATACATGGAGGTTTATTCGGCCGGCAGTTCGAAAGCTCCCTGACAGGGAATAGTTTCAAGCATCCATTTTCTATTGTTCTTGGGGACGAGACTCCTTCAATGAGAGTTCTTATTACGTCATCCATCTATCCAACGCCGCAGGCTCCAAAAGTCGTGGGCGGCGCCGAGATATTCGTGCGCCGGCTTGCCGAAAGCCTGGTGGGGAAGGGTGACAGCGTGGAAGTGATCCGCGCAGCGTCTGTTTCCAACCAGGCAATGGAAGCGTGCAACGGCATCGATGTTTATTCGGCGCCGGTAAAGAATGTGTATTTCCCGTTCAGCAAACCTCATGGCGCGCCGATCCGGGCGGTCTGGCACGCGGTGGAAGACTGGCAGCAGACCGCGCAACTGGTTGCCGCACGGATACGGGCCTTCAAGCCCGATATCCTGCATTCCAATAACCTCTCGGGATTGACGACGGGGGTATGGAAAACTGCTTCGGACCTGGGCATTCCGATCCTTCATACCCTTCACGACTATTACCTGACCTGCCCGCGGTGCTCCCGCTTTTCGAACGGAAGCGCGTGCACTCACACCTGCGTCAGTTGCAAGATTTTGACGGTCAACCGACGCAGCACGACCAAGCATCTCGACGCCGTCGTGGGCGTGAGCCAACGTATCCTTGATATCCATACCCAGTTCGGGTTGTTTGCCGATACGCCACTGCGCACCGTCATTCGCAACGCTTCGACCGCCGATGTCGGCGACAAGGGCACGGAAAGTCCCGACGGAGTGGTTACCTTTGGATTTATCGGAAGGTTGACGCAGGAGAAGGGCATCTACAACCTCGTCCAGGCGGTTGCGGCAATTCCACCTCACCTGATGCGGCTTGTCGTCGCCGGCCATGCAACGGAAAGCCAGCGCGCGCATATCAAATCGCTGGCGCCCAACGCCCGAATTGATTTCCTGGGTTTTGTCGCACCCAGGGAATTCTATGAACAGGTCGATGTCGTGGTGGTTCCGTCAGTCTGGGAAGATCCAAGCCCGCTGGTGGTGGCCGACGCGCAGGCGGCCGGAAAACCGCTGCTTGGGACCCGCTTCGGGGGAATACAGGAAGTCATCGAACAGGATGTTACGGGGTGGCTGACGGCGCCTGACCCCGGCTCTCTGACCAAGAGCCTGTTGCATATCATTGAATCCCCGCGGCAGATTTCCGATATCAGCCAACGGTTAAGAGCCGGGCTCAACAAATGGACCTTCGTCGACGTCGTCGCCAGGTATCGCGATGCATTCGAGCGCGTCAGGCAATCCCGGGGAATGGCCAGATCATGATGGTCCCGGCCATAGCGGCTGAGAGCTTCGCCCCGGCTCGATGCCTGGACTGGCCGCCAATTCGTGCCGGCCTGCGATGATCCGCCTCCTCGCGTTCGGCGGCTATGTTTTCCAGAGTGCGGCCGCCATCGCGCTCATTTTTGCCGTCAGCCATCTCCTGCCGCCCGCCAGCTATACTTCGTTTTCGCTCGCTTTGGCGTCAAGCCAGCTGCTGTGCGTATTCATGTTCGAATGGCTGCAACTTGCCGGCGTTCGTTTTCTCGCGGCGGCGGAGGGTGAGGACGCCGCGAGATTGCGGTCCTCGTTGTTCGCCGCGGGATTGTTGAGCGCCGCGGTGCTGGTTTCAGTCGGTAGTGCCGCCTCACTGATCGGCACTCTCGCGCCCCGCGTCGTCGCGCTTGGGTTGGCAATCGCGGTTCTGCAGGGACTCACCGACATGTATTTCATGGCGATCCGCGTGTCGGATCGGCTTGGTACCGCGGCGCTCCTCCTGATCCTGCGAGCCGGCCTCCTGCTTGTCGGCGCCGTTGCCGGCGCGAGCATCTATGCAACGGCGGAAGCCACTCTCCTTGGCATCGCATGCGGGCATGCGACATCCCTGGTCGCCGGCCTGTTTGCGCATCGCACGCCGCTGCGACGGGTACCCTGTCGCATCATGTTGGCGGACTGGATGGATTTCTCCCGCTACGGAATGCTGGCCGCCGGCGCCTCGGTGATCCATCTCTCCGTTCCGGTGATGATCCGTTTCATCGTTGTGAGCAGCTTGGGACCAGCAGCCCCCGCAGCGACCGCCGCCTTCTTGATGGCGATCGATTTGCTGCAGCGGCCATTCTCGGTTCTCGTGGCCGCGATACACACGGTGAGTTATCCTGACGTGGTCGTCCAGTTCGAGCGCGGCACGGACGATGAGGCGCGGCGCGCGACGTCCCGGCTGCTCGACTTCATTCTATGCGCGACAACCGTCATGTTGGGCGGCCTGATCGGCTTTCTGCCGGATGCCAGCCGGCTGTTCGTTCCGGCCAATCTCCTGTCGAGTTTCCTGGCGGTGGCGCCGGCAGCCACCGTGTTTTACTTTCTTCATACCCATCTGCAGGCCACGCTTGCGGTGATCCCGCACTTAAGAAAATCCGCCACCAGGCTTGTGGTGGTCGCTGGCTGCCAACTGGCGCTGGTGTCGGTTGTTGCATCGATTGCAGCGGTGCTGCGCTTGTCTACAGCCGCTCAGGTTGCGAGCGCAGCCGTTGCGACCGCAATCGTCATATTGTGCGGCAGCGGCCCGATCATCCGTTTCGGCGTGGTTCCGAGATGGCTGCTGCTGGGCGTATCGATCGTTGCAGCCACCCTGATTGGAGCTTTCGCTGCAGTCCCTTCCGAGCCCCTACTCTGGCTGGCCGGCAAAATTGTCATCTCGGCCATAGCCGTCGCGCTGGTCGCCTGGCAGGGCGAGTTTCTGTCGGCCAGACACGCGGACCAACGTCCGGGCAAAGACTGATCCATCACGTCAGAGCGTAATCTTCCCGACCCTTCTCGGCTCGTTGCGGCTGCGCCGGAACTAATCCGTAGATCTGCAGGGTTTGATCGACCATCGGACCGACACCGAAATACTGCTGGGCTCGTGCGATGCAATTATTTGCCATCGCCTGCCGCCGGGCGGGATCAGCCAGCTTTTCGATCGCCTGGGCCAGCGCATCCACGTCCTCGAACGGAACGACGAAACCGGTTTGTCCGTTGATGATCTGATCCGAGGCGCCGCCGGCCGGCGTCCGGACCGGGACCAGTCCTGTCGCCATCGCCTCGGCAACGCCTAATGGAAACCCTTCAAAGCGGCTGGGAAGCACAAACACGTCGGCGGCCCATAGCGCCTCGCGAACGTCGCCCATGAAACCCAGAAACTTGAACGTCTGATTGTCCTTTTCATCGCCCGCATAGGCGAACGATTTGATCTCCTTCTCGCGGTCGGCGCCGCCGCTCCCGACAAAGAAGCACTTCAAATCGAGCGGAGGGGGATCGCCGCGGTCGCGTAGCTTTCGCGCCGCCTTGATCAGCAGATCGTGTCCCTTGACCCATGCCAGACGGGCCGCGAGCAGGCACATGAAGTCGCCTTCTTCCAGACCGAATCTTTTCCGTGCCTGCAGCCGCTCAGAAGCCGAAGGCGGACAGAAATGTTGGGTGTCAACGCCGCCATAGACTTTTGCAATTCCATCCTTCCGAAGCAAAAGATATCGGCTCAGGTGCTGGCGCGATTCTTCGGACATCAGGATCAGCTTGTGGGGAAAGAAGGCGTTGAAGAACAGTATCTGCTTCAGACTGAACTGTGACTTCGGCGCGTTCTGGGCATTGGCGATATTGCCGAGAACGGACGGGTGATAGGTCGCAACGCAGCGCGCTCCCGTCAGGAGAGACAGCAGCTTGCCCCATAACAGCATGCCGAGGCCGTGGACGTTGATGACCGTAATCTTTCGCTCCCTGATCAACTTCAGCAGCCGAAAGAATATCGCCGGCGACGGCAGCTTGCTCAGTCCGGGAATCTCGTGCCATTCCCTGACGGCCGCGCTCAGCTTTTTGCGCTTGTATTCAGACTTCTCGTCCGAGCGCACTTCGCCGGAAACCAGATAGATCTGCACGCCACGGCCTTGCAGGCCGGTCGCAAGCGTCTCGCAATACGAAGCAATGCCATCGTTGCAATTCACCACTTCAACCAGAAACAGGACATTGGCGCTGCCGGAAGCGACCTCGGTCATCGATTTATCTCTCTACTCGATCTCGTGAAACATAAGGCAGGGTTTAGCTTGGAAATCCGTCCCGATCGATGACGGATCTCCGTCGCCCGCCCGGTTTTTCTCCGATTTTCAGATTTTCTGATTATTCTCTGATTGGATTAATCTGTGATCGGATTATCAGGGTGCAAGATGCGGGCCGGGCGCACCGTCAATTCCCACCCGGGGATCGGCGTCACACGTCGGCCGGCCGCTCCTCATAGCCCTCTCTTTTCCAGTTCGGCGGCCTCTTCAGGGGAGAGAGGAGCCCCCGCAAAGCGGGAAACAAGGTACATCGCGATCTTTGGCGTCTTTAGATCGTACATCAGGCCGAACCGGTTTTCAGGCGGGGCTTTTGAGGGTTCATCGAGCAGTTCATAGATGCTGATGCTCTCGACGACGACATCCTTTTGGTCCCGGAGCGCGGTGAGCGTGTCGTTCAGGCTCTTCAGGCAACGCTCCGTCATATGGTCGCCGGGCTTGTTGCCATAATCCGGTTTGTAGATCTCGCCGCAATTGATCTCATTGAATATGACGGGCCTCCGATAGGTGGCCAGTTTCTTGAACAGGTTGAAGCGCGGATTGGGGCCATTCCAGGCTCTGTTGGGATTCTCTCCCAGCACTTCGTAATAATGGTAGGAAATCACATCAAACCCGACCCCGCGCGCGGCCATGAAGTCCAGGAAGCCGAACATCGTCGATGTCGTATTCAGAACCTTGCGCAAATGAAGTCCGTTTTCCTTGTTGATCTTGTCGATCGCGTCTGACGCGCCGCGCAGGACGGCCGCCCAATCTTCCATGATCGGCTTTTCAAACTCTTCCGCCGTGCCGCCGCTGCCGAACAATCTCTTGCCATCAGGACCGTGCGCGACGAGGTTCAACTCGTTCTCCAGTTCCCAGTCCTTGATATCGTGCTTGAACTGGTTGACGAAATCGTAGGTCCGGTTGAAGCCCTGGCGATACAGCGCCTCACGGTCGCCCTTCGGATAGTTGCCCGCATCCGTGCGATCTCCCCACCGGAAGGCGAAGCCGAACACGGGATGTAGCGTTATCCCGTGGGCCTTGCCCTGTGCGATCGCCCGCCTCAACATCGGGGCTTCGGTCGGTTCGGTGTCCTTGGTAAGATTCACACCTATCCTGAATTGCGTCAGGCCGCGCTCTTTCATGACCTTAAAGGCGGGCCCCAGATTCGCCCTGATGGCGGATGGCCCGTTGGTGCCCCACTCCAGGGCGTTAGCTGGCAACGAACCGATCGCGGCCGCAACCAGGACGAGGAGCGGAAGACCCAATTTCCGCGCGATGATCGCTGCGGCCGTCCGCTCAAACCCAGTCGCCTTCACAACGCTCATCATAATCACCTTCTGTGACGCCTTGGCTTTTCGAAACAAAAGCAAGGACCATGCGAAACCCGCTCCACGCATGCCGTTGCTGCAATTTGCCGCGGTAAGGCGCTTTGCTTTAGCGCGCCGCAAAAGTCGGGTCCAGTCCGGGAACCGAATACAAATGCGGCCGGCCATTGACATTAAACGACCCATTTAATCCGATCGTTTGACCACAACGCGCCAAAACCGTGCCCTTTCAGCGCCGTGAGGAACATCCGCGGCAAATTCCCCGATCCGCCGGATGCGACGTGAAAAACCAACCTCCGATTAACCGTCGCGGACAAACCCGTATTATTTCGATCTCGACCGCTCACGACGTCCATGATTGCCTGCTTGGCAAGCAGCCAAGCATTCCAAGTAGGCAACGCAAGGCAGCCGCCGCCTTCAGTCCGTCATCATGAGAACAGACCAAGCCGCAATATCCAAGCTTGCCGATTCTGGCTCCCATTCCAGACGTCGCGCAAACAAACCGCCGGGAAATCCTTAGCAATGAAAAATCCCCTTGTTGCTTCCACTTTTATCCAAATCAAATACTCAAAAAAGAAAACTGGCAGCTAAATCTCGCACAACTCTTCCCTTCCAACAGCCGGGCAATCGATGACCACATCCGCCGACCAGACCGTCCTCTCCGCAAGTTCCTTCGTGAGTTCCATCGGCGTCAACACGCATGTGGGGTATTCCTGGGGCTCGTATGACAATCTCGCTTTGCTGCAGGACAGCCTCGAATATCTCGGTGTCACAAAACTGCGCGACGGGCTCACCAACATTCCGGAGGCGCAACCTGTCCTGAATGGACTGGCTGCGGACGGCTACAAATTCGATCTGGTTGTTCCGTCCGGCGTGCCCGCCGGCGGCAGCGCCGCGCTGCAGCAGTATCTGGCCACGGTGGAACAGTTCAGCACAGCTCATGCGGGTAGCGTTATTGCGCTGGAGGGCCTGAACGAGGCCAATCTTCAGGCATTCAGCTACAACGGCAGTTCCACGATCGAAGCCGCGGCCCAGTTCCAGGCGGCCTATTTTGCCGCCGTGAACGGCAATGCCGCTCTCGCCAACATCGCCGTCTACAATCTCTCGCTGGGTTACAATGACCTAGCGGACTACGCCAAGCTGGGCGACCTGTCGGGCGCTTCCGACTTTGCGAACTCGCACGCCTATGTCAGCACGAGCTCGACGCCCCACGCGGCGCTCCAGTTATTGCTGGCCAACGCCAAATCCGTATCGTCGGGCAACCCGGCCGTCATCACCGAGACCGGCTATACGACCCAGATCGATACCCCCTACATCGGCGCCAGCGAAAACGTGCAGGCCAAGTCGATCCTCAACACCCTGGTCGACGCCTTCAAGGGCGGAGTCGGCACGACATATCTCTACCAACTGCTCGACGCAGGTGCGAGCGGCGTCAGCAACGATCCGGAGATGAATTTCGGCCTGTTCAACAGCGATGGGACGCCGAAGCTGGCGGCTACTGCGGTCCACAATCTCACGACCATCCTGAGCGACGACGGCACCGGTGGCCATCAACCAACCGCGCAGCTGGGCTACTCGCTCAGCAACATGCCCGATACGGGCAACAGCATGGTCCTCGGCAAGAGCAACGGCGCCTACGAACTCGTGATCTGGGCCGAGCCGAAGGTCTGGAACGACGCCACCGACACGGAAATCTCCAACCCTTCTCAACCTGTCACCGTCAATCTCGGAGGCGTGCACCATTCGGTCAGCGTCTACGATCCGCTGAGCGGCTCAACCCCGATCGCGACCTATACCGACGTCAGCCAGATCACCGTCCCGCTCAGCGATCATCCCTTGATCATCGAGATCGACGCGCCGGCGCCTGCGCCCGAAGAGCCGCTGCCGACCAATGTCAGCGGGACGGCCGCGGAAATCGCGTTGCAATTGTCTGACTTGAACACCAACGAATCGCTCGCGACGATTACCTTGACGGATACTCACGTGCTTCCGGTCGCGTCCGAATCGACGATGAAATATATGATCTCGCATTATGGCAATGCGCTTTCGGCCATCCAGGGCGGCTATTCGTTTTCGGTTACGACCTCCACCAGCGCCTGGAGCGTAACCAAGCTCTTCGATTCTTCCGCAAACCTGCAGTCCACCAGCACGTCCAACTTTACCGGCGGAATGATCACCAGCAAATCGACGATTTTTGCAGACGGATCAACCGACAGCACCCTCTATACCGCGGGCGTGGCCACGCAGCAGGTCACCGTCGATGCGGCGACCGGTTCCAGGGAAACCAAGAAGTTCGATGCCGTCAACGGCAAGCTGACCGCCGAGCTGGTGCAGAACACGGATGGCTCATCCTCGAACACGCTGTATTCGGCCGGCGTCAAGACCAAGATGTACGTCACCAACGCCGACGGCAGCCATGACAACAGCTATTACAATGTCACCGGTCAGAACTATACCACCCAGACCCAGCACTACAGCCCGACCGGACAACTGACCTCGGATAGCCGCTGGCACGCCGACGGCTCGCTCGCCTACACCCAGACAATCGCGGGCGACGGCAGCAGCAAATTGACGACGCTGTATGACGCCACAGGCCACAAGACCACGGTCATCGCCTGGAATTCCGCCGCCACCACGACCGGCAAGTACGACGTGTCCGGCAATCTGGTGCAGGAAGTCGTCCGCACGGTCACCGGCGATGTGACGACATCCAACTACAAGGGGACGGTGCTGTCTTCGGTCTATGTCGCCAGTTCCAACGGCACGAAGGAAGCAAAGATCTACGACAGCGCCGGTCGCCTCACCAGCGATCTGATCCAGAAAACCGATGGCTCATCCTCGAACACGCTGTACTCGGCCAACGTCAAGACCAAGATGTACGTCACCAACGCCGACGGCAGCCAGGACAACTCCTATTACAACATCACCGGCAAGTCCTATACCACCCAGAAACAGCACTACGATTCAAAGGGCGTATTGACCGCTGATACCCGCTGGCACGCCGACGGAACGCTTGACTACACCAAGGTGATCAGCAGCGACGGCAGCAGCAAGGTGACGACGCTGTATGACGCGGCCGGCCACAAGGCCACCGTGACGAGCTGGACTCCGACTGCCACCACGATCGAAAAATACAATTCATCCGGCAATCTGGTCCAGGAGGTCGTCCAGACCACGACCGGCAACGTCACGACCTCCAACTATAACGGCTCGGTGCTGGCGTCGGTCTATATCGCCAATGCCGACGGCTCGAAGGAAGCGAAGCTTTACGACAGCGCGGGTCGCCTCTCCAGCGATCTGGTTCAGAACAAGGACGGCTCGTCCTCGAACACGCTGTTTTCGGCCGGCGTCAAGACCAAGGTGTATGTCAGCAACGCCGACGGCAGCCAGGACAACACCTACTTCAATATCGCCGGCCAGAGCTATACCAGCCGGACCCAGCACTACGATTCAAAGGGCGTCATGACCGCGGAAACGCGGTGGCATGCCGATGGCTCGCTCGATTACCACCAGGTCGTCAGCAGCGACGGCAGCAGCAAGGTGACAGCGCTGTATGATTCGACCGGTCACAAGACCACCGTGATCCGCTGGAATTCGTCCGCCACCAAGACCGAGAAATACGATACGTCGGGCAACCTGATCCAGGACGTCGTGAAGAACGCGAGCGGCGTAACGACCTCAAACTATAACGGGTCGGAGCTGTCCTCGGTCTATATCGTCGGTGCCAACGGCTCGAAGGAGGCGAAGATTTACGACAGCGCTGGCCGGATCGCCAGCGACCTGGTCCAGAACAAGGATGGCTCGTCTTCGAACACGCTGTTTTCGGAGGGCGTCAAGACCAAGATGTACGTCACCAACGCCGACGGCAGCAACGACAATACCTATTACAACATCACCGGCCAGGCCTATACCACCCGGGCCCAGCACTACGATGCCGCCGGCAAGATGACGGCGGACACCCGCTGGCACGCCGACGGCACACTCGAATATCGCCAGGTCATCAGCGGCGACGGCACCAAGGTGACGGACCTCTACGACAGCACCGGTCACAAGCTCACCGAGATCACCCACCACACGGACGGTTCCACGGTGACCGATAGCTACAACGCATCGACCGGTGCGCTGGTTCAGGACGTCGTCAAGACGGCCGGGGGTGACGTCACCACCACGAATTATTCCGGCGGCGTCATCGCCTCGATTTACGTCGCCAACGCGGACGGCTTCAAGGAAAGCAAGCTGTTCGACTCGGCCGGAAACATGACCAGCGACTACGTTCAGAACACGGATGGCTCGTCCTCGAACACGCTGTACTCGTCAGGCGTCAAGATGAAGATGTATGTCAGCAACGCCGACGGCAGCGATGACAACTACTATTACAACATCACCGGCCAGACCTACACGACCCAGATCCAGCATATCGACGCCGCGGGCAAGATCACCTCTGACACGCGCCTGCACGCCGACGGATCGCTGGATTACAAGCAGGTCATCCACTCCGATGGCAGTAAGGTAACCGATCTGTACGACAGCGCCGGGACCAAGACCCAGGAAATTGTCAACAACGCCGACGGCACCAAGGACGTCTACAAATATGCCGTCACCGACAACCCGGGCGCGACCCTGCACGAAAGCTATGCCGCCGGCGGCACGCTGCTGCAGCTCGATCTTCTGAAGAGCAACGGAACCCACACCGTCACGGCTGTCAGCGCTGGTCAGTCGATACAGGGCGGAAACGGAAACGACCTGTTTTCAGCCGCCCCGGGATCGACGATGATCGTCTTCGACCATGGCAATGACCAGATCAACAGCTTCCAGGCCGGCGCCGCGGCCAACCATGATACGATCAAGATCGCAGCATCGCTGGTCGCCGACTACAGCCACCTTCAGTTTACGCAATCCGGAGCCGACACGCTGATCCACCTGTCAGCCACGGATTCGATCACGCTGAAGAACGTTTACGCGACCAACCTCGATCACAGCAACTTCCTGTTCGTCTGACGCGGCCGATGCGCTCTCACGCGAGCGCATCGGCTTTCTCAGGGCGGGAATCGCGGCGGACCGAGCGGACAAGCCCCGACCAACGGGGCAAGTCTTCATCGCTGGAGGCTTTAGGGCTCAAGGCTTCCTGGTTGGTTCCCAAGGCCTCGACAACCGGGATCGCCGGACCGGGTTACGCCCGGCCGGGCGCCACCGAACCGGTGAAGATGATGTCCTCGGCCAGCAGAGGCAAACGCCGCAGCAGCATCGTCTTCATCATGCCGGCCCGCTTGAACGTCGCCATCTGGATCTCCTCCGGAGAAAATCCGGCATCCAGGGCAATTTTTGCGATTGTGTAAGGCGTAAAGAAGAAGCGATGGTCGGAGTTGATCGTTTCGGTGTTGTTCAGGATTCCCTTGATGTTACCGCCCCTGAACGCATTCGGCACGGTAATCACGATTTTCTCGATGGCGTCACCATAGTTCTCTCTAAATCGCCCGAGAAAGGACACCGGGTTCGGGATGTGCTCAACCACCTCACCGAACAGGGCAATATCGAACTTCCGGCCGGAGATCTGGTCAATCTTCTGGCCCGACGTCACATCGCCGGACACCATGTTATCGAGTCCGGAAATCCGGCTCGCCTCCCGCACCGCGTCCGCATCGATATCGACACCGACCGTATACTCGGAGCACTCCGTGATCAGACCATGGAGCCAATCCCGGTGATCGATCTTCTTCTTGATGAGAGGAACGTGGTCGCAGCATCCGACATGAAGAACCCGCTTTCCGCGGCACATGTCGATCAATACGTCACTTCGGTACCTGACACCCGTCTTGCCGCTGTAAGTCACGGCCATGTTCTCGTTGAACTTCGTACCTGCAAGATATGGAAAAATGCCCGTAAAGTCGGTCATGATGGACGACATTCTGATCTCCTCGTCGACTAACCCCCAATGAACGATCGTCGATCAACGCCACAACTGCGATTTTAACAAGGCCGTCACGCCAGGCGGGCTGACGATCTGCGACGAAAGCGAAAGTGATCTCCTGGCCGGAGCGACGGCTAGGAAGACGACGATGCGGAACGCATCGACTTGGCCGGAATCCCCGCGACCACTGCTTTCGGCAAAACATCTCGATTGACCACCGAGTTTGCTGCTATCGTTGCACCTTCACCAATCTTGATGGGTCCTATGATGACAGCACCGGCATAGACGACGACACCGTCTCCAATGCGCGGGCAGCCCGGCTGGTTCCAGGCACGTCGACCGAGTGTCACGTTATGATAAAGCATAACCGCACTCCCGACGTGCGAGCCCTCCCCAACGACAAGCCCGGTCGGGTGTGGAAGCTTGAGTCCCGGGCCGATTTCCGCGAGCAACGAGATATAGCAGCCGCGTCGCGCCAGGGAACGCACGATCAGCCAGGCGATACCGTGCCCCCAACGCGTGTTGAAGCGCAGCCATTTGGCAGCACGCCACCAGGTGATCACCGTAAAGCCGGGATCGGTTATCAAGGCAACCGCAGCAGCAACTACGCCGGAATTTCCGGTGTTCGCCAGCAAATCCGCCCGCCACGCGGCCTGGGGAGGCGCGCGCCTCACCATCTTATCTGTTTCGACATGTGCGTTCATATCAAGGATCTCTCACGTCGCCGAGGGAACGTCTAACGGTTGTGCTTCAATTGATCGGCCGAGCAACGATCGCACGCTGCCGCGAATCTGGTGCCTGAATGCGACGTAACAGGACAGCACGACCACCAGATATAGACTGGTTGCAAGCAGCCAATGCTTCATGCTTGACACATCGGCCGACGTCGCCGCGAGAGCCACGACGGTCCCGGCCAAGGTCGCGATGCTCGCTGGGAGCAGGGATTTGACGATCGACATGAAAGGCAGCCCGGTATTTCGGCTGCCAACCACCAGCATGAACGTGCACACGATGATCGCCGTGACAAGATACACAATAGCAACGGCCTTGAGACCGAATGGCAGCGCCACCGCGAAAGACAGGATCATGGCGATGCTGTTGGCGCTGCTGATCCAGAACTGCAGACGGGCTTTC
Source organism: Bradyrhizobium sp. AUGA SZCCT0160 (assembly GCF_018130105.1). Classification (NCBI taxonomy): domain Bacteria; kingdom Pseudomonadati; phylum Pseudomonadota; class Alphaproteobacteria; order Hyphomicrobiales; family Nitrobacteraceae; genus Bradyrhizobium; species Bradyrhizobium sp. AUGA SZCCT0160. Next base: position 26,648 of record NZ_JAFCMD010000036.1, on the reverse strand, counting down.
CCGCGCGCGAGCAGAATCGGGCCGGCATAGGCAGCAATGGATTGCGCGGCCCCCGCCGGGGCAAGCGCACTAACCAGCGGCAATACGTCCTGCCAATGCGGCGAAAGGAATGTCGTCACCGGGTAGTAGAGCCCAAACGTCAAATAGATCATCGCGGGGAAGGTAATCATCGCCGTCACACTCAGCATCGCGCAGATCGCCGCGTTCTGCTCTGCGTGCCGCCCGTTACCGGACATGCGGCTCAGCGTCGCCATCAAGACACCGCCGCCTGGCCACGAAAGGATCATCAACGGAAAGATCATGAACTGAAAGGCCAGGCCAAAGAGCCCTACCGCGGCCGCGCCCAGCTTCGCACCGATCAGCAGATTGCCGATGTTGCGCGCGGCGAAATTGAGAATGTTCGAGGCCAGTATCCAGCTCCCGAAGGAGAGCATCGAACCAACACCACGCCATCGGAAGTTGAGCCTGATCTGATGCCGCGTAATCGCGTAGAAAGCGATCGCGCGAATGATCTGCATCAGGACGTAATATGAAATCAGCGCCCAGATCCCCCAGCCCAGAACGGCTCCGAGGACGCCCACGGACGCGGCGGTGATTGACGCGCCGGCCTCCACCATCGCCACGGTCTGGTAACGCAACGCGCGCTCGAGCACCGCACGCGGTCCGAGCGCCGCTATGGAAAGGACGACGGAGACGGACAGTGCGGTCAGCACGCCCGACAGGCCATCCATCTTCACCGCCCCGGCCAGCGGCCCCGCTACAACCGCCAGCACCACAGCACAGCCGATGCCGATCGCCAGCATCATGGTCACGGCCGCTCCGGTCTCCTCACGCGAGAGCGAGCCTCGCTGTATCATCGCGCTCGACAAGCCAAGATCGGTGAGAAGGGCTATGAAGGCGACAAACGGCAGCGAGAAGGCGACCAGACCGAACTCGGCCGGGGTGACGAAATAGGTCATCAGCAGCGTCATCAGAAACTGGACGACCGATTTCACGATGTTCACGCCGGACATCGAGAGCAGATTTTTCAGGATCATGACGTCATCCGTACGTTGTTCGTGCAGCCGACACAGAAAACGCGCCGGCACAGGCAAAGGTCCGCTCCACGTCTGGCGAACGAGGCCGTGATCGTCGGGGATGAAGGTTCGAAATCCGACATCATGCCTCGACCCGCTTGGGTACACGACCGATCGTTCTGAAAAACGTCAGCAATGGCCTCTCGACCAGCAAGTAGAATACTACGCCTACCGCCACACCCCCCGTTGCAACCATCACGAACAGCAGTTCGTTCGGAATACCCAGCGCTTTCAGCTTGGTCGCGACTTTGGCGAAACCCGAAAGCGCCGGAAAATGAACGAGGTAGATCGAATAGGACGCCTCGCCGAGGAATATGAGAACACGTGGTAATCGCAGCGCCGTCTTCGTCTCGAGTACGACCCCGCCCAAAATCATCAGCATCGCGCCGACGCCGTAGCACCAGGTGGAGATCGCGTTCTTCAAGAGGGCGCCGTAGGCAACGGCTATCCATGTGCCGCCGAAAAGGACGACCCCAAGCGTCAAGCAGAGCTTCGGGGACACAATGTCCCGGCGATTGAACAGCCAGTACGCCAGAATCCCCAGGCCAAAGAGCACATGAGCGGGATGGAAAACAAATGCGAGCGGATAGGCCGGGAACAATACGGGTTGCACGAAAGACATCGCCAGCCAAACCGCCCCCGCGATCCAGCCGATCCTGGGGTTCCAGATCGCTACCGCAAAGATGGCGTAGAAGATCATCTCGTGGCGCAGCGTCCAGACCACGTCGATAATCGGCTCGTGCTCTATCGGCAACAGCAGGAAGGACGAGAATAGGTCATAAAAGCTCAGATCTGCCTTCATCAGAAGCACGAGCGGAACGACACAGATCAGGGCGACCCAAAGCGCCGGATATATTCTTTGGACGCGACGCCAGACGAAACGAAGGGCGTTGTCGCGATCGCCAAAGTCATTGGCGTGCGCCAAGAAAATGACAAAGCCGCTCAAGACAAAGAAATACATGACGCCGGAATCTCCGGCGTTGAAGATCGGAAATACGTTCTCATCGAGGTACTTGGGCTGGGCCAACGTCCTGGTCGTGTGATGACCCACCACGGCGAGCGCCGCGAAGGCGCGTCCCAGCTGCAAGGTGTCCAGACTGCGTCTCGAGGCCAGCTCCGTCATGCCAGATGCCCCGCTCCATCAGGCGTCCGAAACAGCCGACGTCGAAACGCCGTGTCCAGAAAGCGCCGAAGACGCACCTCGAAAAGTTCGTAACTTATCCCTCCGGCGATAAGTGACAGGATGAAGCCCAGAACCGCAAAGGCAGCAGAGAGCAGCCACAGATCCACGCCGCGTCCGGCAAGGTTCGCTCCGATCATTTGCAGTGGGAAAAGGGCGAAGGGATGCACCAGATAAAGGCTGTAGCTGATCTTGCCGAGATATTGCAGCGATGGCGCGCTCAACGCCGCCGCAACACCGGAGTTTTGCGCCAACACCATTCCGAACAGCAGAAGGCCAGGTATGAGGCCGACAAACGGGTGCAGATACTCGATCGATAGATACATCGCGATGCCGCATACCGCACCAGCCAGCAACCCGGTCCACCCCCGCAGCCGGATCGGCATATCCACGGCGCTGAACAGCAGCCCAACCAGGAAATACGCGGCAATCGGCCGAAACCATATGCCTGCCAGAGCCAGAGCAATCAGCGGCAGCGCCAGCATCCAGTTTCTCCGCCGAGCCACCGCTACGAAAATCGCGGCGAACAGAATGTAGAACGCCCACTCATAGCTCAGCGTCCAGGCGTTCTGCTGGCCGATCGGAAGCCCCAGGGCATCGGGCAAGAACGCAAGGTTGACGAAGAACAACTGGACGTAAGTTCCGACATCAATCCCCTTGAAGAACTTGTAGCCGACGATCGGGCCGATGGTGAACAGCGTCAGATGCAGGATGACGAAGACGGGAAGGATGCGAAGACAACGATCATAGAAGAATTTGGCAACGCTGCGGTGGCGCACCAGGCTGGCCGGAATCAGGAAGCCGCTGATCATGAAGAACAGTTCGACGCCATGTCCGCCCATATTGATGGTCGATCCCAGCCACGGCCAGATCGGCGCCATGAAACCCGCCAGCAGCGGCATGTCGTAGAGATGCACGATCAGGACACTCAGCGCAGCGATGCCGCGCAGTCCCTGGACGGCCGGAAGGAAATCCTGTTTTGGAGCGTTCACCTCTGCTTCCTCCCGCACTGAGAAGGAGGCAGGGCAGAGCCAAGCGCCGGCGCGTGCGAAAAAGGCACTATCAGCGCCGGTGAGTGCCACGAGTTTTTCATCATGCCGGCCGCGATGCCAGACCATCGATGCCAGGCGCTATCGGTGCAGAACTCGCGAGATCCTGATCGATCGCGCGTCGCTTGGCGAACATCTGGCTAAACGCGGCGCCAATCATGATCAATCCGCTGGCGGGTCCATAGGCCAGCACCGTGATGGTAAAGAGGTTCATTGCGATCGTGCCGGACAGTTTGTAGATATCCCTGGTCTTCGAGACCGCGGCGATCGCGAAAACCATGAACAGGACGAAGATCGGGCCGAACATCAGATACGTGCCGATATAGAAATTATCGACCGGCACATAGTAGCTGAGCTTGTTCGAAAACAGCTGCTGCGGATAGTTGAAACAGCCGAGGCCGCAACCGGTCACGAATCCCACGGGCATGAGCTCTTGCATATACACAAACGGCAGCTGCCAGCTGTTATTGACGCGATCCTGAAGGCTGAAGAATCCCCGGGAGATGCTGGTGAGGCCGTCGCCCGCGAAGAAGACCATCAACACGACGGGAACCAGGATCGATGCAAAGGAGAGCAGCGCCATCCGGCGCAGCATGGGAAATCTCTCGCGTTCCGGAAGCATTCGAATGATAACCAGGCACACCAGGTACATTATCATCACGCCCAGCGTGGTCTTGCTGGTCGTGAGCTTGATGGCGTAGAGGCCCACCGGTGCCCAGATGCAGACCCACAGCATACTCTTGCGAGCCGACGTAAACACGAAAGTAATGAACACGAAAAACGCCGCCATGGTGCTGTCGGCGGCGAACCCCGCCAGTCGCGTCTCCGACGCGGCCCACCAAAGTCTGGTCGCCTGGCGCGTTGCTCCCAACGTTTCGTAAGCAAAACCAACCCACGGAAACTGCACGCGCGATGAAATGAAGATGCCGATAATGGTAATGAAGAAGATCGGGTGGATCAGGGCAAGAAGCTGCTTGTACTGGCTGAAATCGCGCCTGCAAAAGCAGAACCCCACGAACACGGGCGCGATCATCTTGAACGACGACGCCATGCCGGCGAAGTAGCCCAGAAAGACAAATCCGACGTACAACGCGAAGGCGATGTACAGCAGCGTGAGGACAGCGATCAGGCTTTTGCCCTTGATGATGTAGCGCTGGATAAAGGCCAGAATGCACATCAGCGCAAAGATGTCCGGCAGAAACCACAGCACGTCCAGCTTGGTGAGACTGAGATAGTAGCGCAGGGCGCCGGCGAACGCGTCGCGATAGAAATATAGAAGCAGTGCAATCGCCTCGACGTTCCAGATGCCGATCTCCGGCAACTGGTTGTTTAGAGGCAACGGCTCCGGAGCTTTGAAATCCGGTGCTGTGAGGGATGACGACGACGAGCGGTTCGTCATTGCCCCCCTCCTTCGGCCGTCGCGACAACGCGAGGCCGGCGGGCCAGGAGTCCGACGATGGCCTTTGAACCGGGGATCTCGATATTCGCATAGGTCAGGTTCGACAGCGCAAGAACGGCCACAACGTACCCCGACAGCAGCAGCGTTGCAGCTAATCCCGAACCGAACTGATCAATCATCGGGAAGGTCCGCATGCCAACGCCGCGCGAAAAATACTCGATCAGTACGAGCACGAGCGCGTGCACCATGTAGATCGAATAGGATCGCTTGCCGAGCCACACCAGCGGCTTGACCGACAGCAGGCTCGGCAGCCTGCGTCCGGGGAACGCCATCAGCGACCCGAGCAGGACGGCGAATATGACCGGCGCGAGAAAGCTCAGCATCGGCTGCATTCCGACCACGCAGACAATGGCGATGGCCGCGATCGCGGCCCCGATCTGCCACACCGACTGCACGGCCGGGCGCACGGCGGAAGGCACCGACGCCACCGCTCTGAGCGTCAGCACCCCGAGGAAGAAACTCAGTATGCAGCGCGCGATGCCATAGGTGTGAAAGTCCAAGGCATATTGTCGAAGAACCAGCAGGATGAAGGCCCAGCTGGCCACCGACAGAAACAGCGACAACACATAGATAATGCGAACGTCCCGGAATTTTTGCGCCAGGACCACGACGCCGCCGAACACGAGATAGGTATAGAACTCGGCACTGATGCTCCAGCTAGGCCCGTTCCAGCTCAAATAATCAACGAATCCGATCGCGTGCAGCAGGAGCACATTCAGGAAGAACGAATAGCCGTTGTTGACCGCCATCTCGGGCGGCGCGAAATGAATCAGACCGGTGCCCACAAGGCCGAGCTTCATCATTCGAAACGACAGGAATGCGAGCAACGTGACGATGTGGAGCGGATAGATGCGGGCGAGCCGGCGCACGATGTACTCGCGAAACTCGAATGTACCGAAGCCGCCTTGCACGTAACTCATCGAAATCACGATGCCGCTCAGAACAAAGAACAGATCAACGAACAGCCAGGCGTTATGGAAAAACGCAAAGTCGATCCAGGCCCTGTTCGGCAGGATTGCGGCAAGCGGTTGAGAAATAACAAAATGATGGACTACGACGGAAAGCGCGGCGATGCCGCGAACGCTGTCGAGCGGGACATAGTGTTCTTTGGAGCGATGGCCCGTCACGATCGAATTATGTCCGAATTGTTGCGATGCAGCATAGTGCCTGTCTTCCGTTTTCCGTTCAACCCGAACATTAAAAACCGGCAAAGAAAACCCGGCGCCGCATGGCTGATCCGCAAATAAATACTCTCGCCAGAAAGCGGCCGCATTTTTAATCGTCCTGCCCGTTTAATCGTCTCGCGTGACCGACCCAAAATAAATACGCCCCAAAAAGCACCGCATTTTCAATCGGCCTGTGTCGGCATAGATGCCGCCGCGAAGGCAGCGCTATTTAGACCGTCGTGAAGCCTTGCATCGCTGGCTCTTTGGAAGGCAGATCGATAAATTCGGGAACCTGGGACCAACCCGGTAGGCCGCCGCCGTTTACCGCGCCCAAGTTCCAGTCAGTTCAGGAATGGGGTTTGGCACCTGCCGTCGCATAAGGGATCAATCAGGAAAATTCTGGGCGGTGCGTCCAATCTTGTCGCGATAGCTGTTTTCGTCCTGGCGCCATTTCCGCTTGGATCGGCGGATTTCGTCTGGATCTGGATCTGGATCGTCCTGCTCGCGCTCAGTCTGTTGACGGCGGATCTGCAAGCCATCGGCCGCGCGGATTTTCGCCTGTTGCTGCCGCTGTTCATGACGATGGTGCTGATCGGCGCCATCGTCACGCTGCAAACATGGCCGGGTCCGCTGGTGGGACGGACGAATCCCGTCTGGAAGCTTCCGCTCGATCTCCTCGGCGCCGATGTCCCTGCTCGCATTTCGATGACCGCGGTCGGTCCGTGGCTCGCATTCGGCTCCCCGCTGCTCGCGTCGCTTGCGTTCGTGCGTGCCTTTCTTCTTGCAGCCGATGCGCCCGCGGCTCAACGGCTTCTCCGGATATTGGCGTGGGCTGGTTTTCTCTACGCGTGTTACGGCATCCTGGCGCAGCTTGCCGACCCGAATACGTTGTTATTCAGGCGAAAGGAGGCCTATCTCGGCTTCGCCACCGGCACGTTCGTCAATCGCAACACCGCCGCGACATTCTGGGGCAGCTGCGCCTTGCTCTTCCTGGCGCCCCTGTTGCGTTCGCTACATCGCGGAGACCGGCGCGCTGCCCCGCCGTCAGATCGGCCGCTCGCGTTGCTCGGGCACTATCTCGCCACACCAGCGGCTCTCGCTGTCGGATTTACCGTCTGCACGCTGGCGACGGCGATGACGGGATCGCGCGCAGGGCTGTTGCTGTCGATCTGCGCGTTTCTGCTGGCCGGCACGCTTTATCTGTGGCCGCTTGAGCTCGGTACTTTTCGAAGATGGGCGCTGCTGGCGGGAGCCGCAGTCGTTGCCGTCCTGGTTCTTCAGCTGATCGGCGGCGCGGTGGCAGGGCGGATTCTCACCTATGGCCTGATCGACGATCAGCGGCTGGCGGCCTACCGCGCCGCGATCGCAATCGTCAGCGACCATCCGCTGTTCGGCGTCGGATTGGGCAATTTCGAGGCGGCTTTTGCCGCCTACCGGCCCGCCGAATTGGGCAGCCTCGGGATTTGGGATCGCGCCCACAGCACGCCGCTGCAACTCGCGGTCGAAATTGGCTTGCCGGTGACCATCCCGATCGTGGCGACCGTGCTTTGGTACGTTTACCAATTGTTCCGGGGCAGCTTGCTGCGGCGGCGCGATCGCTACATCCCCGTCATCGGAGCCAGCGTCGCCGTGCTGGGGCTGCTTCACAGCAGCATCGATTTTTCGCTGCAGATAGCCGGTTACGGCGTTTTCTTCGCCGCGATCACCGGGGCCGCGCTGGCGCAGTGCCTGCCGTCATCATTGCGAAAAAACGGTGGCGGAGCTGTGGCGAGTGAATTATGATTTAATTTAAATCGGCTGTTTTTAATTGCGATTGGGCAATGACAATGCGTTTGGTGGGTTTTTGTCTCGTGATGCTCGTGGCCGGCGGATCGGCCCCGGTTGCCGCGGCACCGGCCAGCGGCGGATGCGTCCCGAACTCCTCGCTGGTGTCGGCAGAGCGCGCGACGTCCTTTCTGGAGAACCCTGAAGCGCTCCTGGGCCAGTTCAAGGACGGTCAGGGCGGCCTCGCGTCGCAAATCCGCGACATGCTGATGACCCGGCCCGAGACGCTTGAAGGCATCGCATCGCTTTCCAAGGCCAGCTCCGCCGATCAGAGCCGTGCGATCGGCGCCGGTCTCGGCACCGCCGCCGCCGTGTGCGTGCTGACGCAACCGGCCTTTGCCCAGCAAATCCAGGAAGTGGTCCTGAAAGCTGAGAATCCACCGCTGATTCAAGCCTTCGTGAGCATCACGGGGGATATTCCGACCGAGGCGATCACCGGAGCAGATCCGAACGGCGACACCACCGCCGGCGGTGGACAGGGCACCACATCGACGCCGTCGCCAGGCGCCGTTTCGAGCAACAGCAGCACGACTTTCGGCGGCGGCGCTGGCGCGAGCACCAGTACAACGACGCTTTTCACGACAGCCGCGGCCGGAACGCCGTCCGTCCTGACGCCGGTCAGTCCGACCAATTGAGCCCCGTGGAACGCCCTGGTGGAACGCCTGGATTGATCGCGAATTAACCAATATCGATCAGGCAGATAACGTCATCTGCGGTTGGATTCAATTTTAACTATCGGCGGAACCTAAACCCAACAACTCCGTGAGACACCGTACCTGCGTCAAGAAAAAGAATGACGGGGGACGACATGAAACTGCTATTTGCACCGATGCTGGCGATCGCAATCGCATTTGCCGGTGGTGCCGCGAGGGCCGAAACCGACGCCTCGACCGACGTGTCGCGGACCAACCGGACGGCCTTCATCGAGGAATTCGACAACACGCTCGCGCCGCTCCAGTTCGTGAAGTTCTGCATGAACTACCGCGCTGAATGCGATGCGGAAGCCGGCGTGCAGGCGTTGCCGGCCGCCGACCGCGCGATGGAAATCCTGCGCGACGTCAACACCTCGGTTAACGATGCGATCTCGCCGCTGCGCAAGTCCACGGATCCGATAGCCGCGCGCTGGACGATCTCGCCGGCCGCCGGCGACTGCAATGACTACGCCGTCACCAAACGGCATCAATTGATTGCGATGGGTTGGCCGCAGAGCGCCCTGCGCCTTGCGGTCGTCATGACCAGTGGCGGTCAGGGGCATCTTGTACTGGTCGCGCGGCTTCCCGACGGCGACGTTGTTCTCGACAACCTGTCGCGCGACGTCCGTCCCTGGAATGCCATGGGCTATACGTGGATTTCGATGCAGTCGAGCGCCAATCCGCGGTTTTGGGTTGCCGTCGGCAGCCACGGCCAGCGCCTCCAGGCGAACCGGCTTGCATCTGTCAGGCCGCAGCTTCAGTGAATATTTATTGATAACTCACGGCATGGTTGCCCTCCCGTGAGCCTGCACCCGCCATCGATGGCTCCAAGCCACAGGCGGGTTGCAGTTCGTTTCACCGTCGGGTGAGACGCACGCTTTATTGATTATATTCTTATTAATAGCTCAAAAATATTGCCACCCTCAGGCATCGGCGGCCGCCAAGGCCCGCTTTGGATGAGGGCCGCCGTGGGTCGCTGGACGGACGGCGCATTTCACTGGTCCGGAATTTGCTAGTTCCCCAAAGTCATGGGGATTACTCTTTTGCACTGCACAAAAAGATGACACAGTTCTTTGCCATCATTGCCTTGAACAGGTGATTAAATGCCTGCATGTGATTAAACGCCTGAACCGGCGATTAAACCGTATTTCCCCATCAGTCAGCGGTACACGAATGAACGGTATGTCCTTGATTCGACGACAGACTCTTGTGGCTGGGTTTAGGCAGCTGGCAGGCATAGCGCTGCTCCTGGTGATCGCGGCACCATGCCATGCGCAATGCGTCGCGCTGGCTGAGCGCGTCCCCCCGCTGGCCCTGCAGGCGTTCAGCGCCTCGCCCGGAACGCTGTTGCAACAGTTGCGTAACGACAAGGAAAAACTGGCGGGACGCCTCAGCGGATACCTGATCACCGATCCGTCACTGCTGCCTGCCGTGGAAAAGCTGGTGAACCAATCATCGGACAAGGATCGCGTGGCAATCGGCTCAGGTCTTTACAGAGCGGAGTCACGCTGTCTCACGACCAAGCCTGAAGCGTCTCGGAAGATCAATGATTTCGTTCGCAAACTAGGAGACCGCGCGGTCTTGATCGGCTACTCGGCCGAGTCCGAACAGTCGGGCGCGGCGGCACCGACTGAGGCTGCGAAGCCAGGCAATACTGGTTCCGGTCTGCTGACAGGTGAATGGAACACCGAGATATCAGATCCGTTTGCCAAGATACCGGTCCCGCTCAGCCAATCCCGCTACAATTGAGCTTGCAGATGTATCAACCCAGAGACCAGTTCCAGGCGCTCAAGAAGTACGGCATCGAGATTGGCAGCACGACGCTGAGCGTCGAGCGTGCCGTCGATATCGTGCGCCGGCAATGGCCGCTCATCGCCTCGGTTGTCGCCGGTACGTTGGCGCTTGTCGTCATCTATCTGCTGGTGTCGACGCCGATGTATACGGCGAATGCCCGTATCCTGATGGATACGCGCCAGACCCAGGTGCTCGACAAGGATACCGCTATCAACAGCAACCTGATCGACACCGGATTTGTCGACAGCCAGGTCGAGATCATCGGCTCGGAGGACCTGATCCAGTCGATCGTTCGACGCCTGCGATTGACGGAGGACCCCGAATTCAACGGATCCGATCCCGGAATAGTGGCGATCATTATCGGCAAGACGCTTTCCCTGTTCGGGTCTGACGGGCCGCCCTCCAAGGAGCGGATCGAGCGCGCAGCCGTCGAGGCGGTGCAAAAGAATCTCAAGGTCGAACGCGTGCTCACGACCTATGTTCTGTCCCTCAACTACCGTTCCAAGAATGCGGACAAGGCCGCGCGAATCGCAAATGCGATCGCCGACGCCTACATCGTTGGCGCGCTCGAGGCGAAATACCAGTCGACCAAGCGGGCCGGCGAGTGGCTGCAACAGCGCAGCGCCGAACTGCGCGAACAGGCGACCGCGAGCGACCGCGCCGTCCAGACCTTCAAGACAGAAAACAACATCGTGGGCACCAGCCGCGGCTTGATGACCGAGCAGCAGCTGTCGGACGTCAATACCCAGCTCATTCAGGCCCGCGCCGCCACGGCCGAAGCCAAGGCTCGTCTCGACCGGATCGAGGCGATTTCGGACAAGGATCTGGCTCAGCCGACCGTCACCGACGCGCTCAACAATTCGGTCATCACCAGACTTCGCGCCCAATATCTCGATCTGGCGGGCCAGTATGCCGATTGGTCGGCGCGCTACGGCAAGACCCATCAGGCGTCGATCAATCTCAACAACCGCATGGAAGAGCTGCGCAAGGCGATCGCCGACGAGGTCCGCCGTATCGCCGACGCCTACCGAAGCGATTACGCCATCGCCAAGAGCCGCGAAGCCTCACTTGAAGAAAACATGAAAGGTCTGGTCGCCCAGGCCGGCAACACCGGTCAGGCGCAGGTAAGGCTGCGTGATCTCGAAAGTGCCGCCGATACCTATCGCAACCTGTACAACAACTTCCTCGAGAAGCTTCAACACGCGACGCAAAACCAGAGTTTCCCGATCAGCGAAGCGCGCATCATCGGCACGGCGGTCAAGCCCGACAAGAAGAGCTCGCCCAAAACCCTGCTGGCGCTGGTCGGCGGCCTGGTCGGCGGGCTCTGCTTCGGATTCGGCGCGGCCTTCTCGAAAGAACTGATGAGTGACGTTCTGCGGTCTCCCAGCGAGGTCGAGGACGAGCTCGGCGTGAAATGCCTCGGCGTGCTCCCCGATTTACGTCCGCAGAAGCCGGTTGGGAAAAAGGCGCGCCTGCTGCTGCCGGTCGATAGTTCTGCAGCGAAGGGCAAGGACGATTCCCTCTCCCATTATGTCGTTGACCACCCGTTTTCGCGCTACGCCGAAACCTTGCGGAACATCAAGGTTTCCATCGACGTCGCCCGGTTGACCCGCGACGTCCGCGTGATCGGCATCGTCTCTTCGTTGCCGAAGGAGGGAAAGACCACGGTTGCCGCCAATTTTGGCCACCTGATCGCCTTGACCGGTCACCGTACCCTGCTGATCGATGGCGACCTGCACACCCGCTCGCTGACGCGCGAACTGGCACCGAACGCCAAGACCGGCTTGCTGGAAGCGCTGAGAGATCCCCAGTCGCTGGGTCAGCACATCAAGCGCAGCAAGGAAACCGGATTGGATTTCCTTCCGTCCTTCGTCGTCGCGCGCATGGTCAATTCGGCTGACGTGATGGCCTCCAAGGCGATGACGGATATGCTGGCGACGGTGCGCAACAATTACGACTACATCATCATCGATCTCGCGCCGGTGATGCCTGTGACCGACGCAAAGGCGATCAGCCACCTCCTTGATGCGATGGTCTATGTCATCGAGTGGGGCCGGACGACGCGCAGTGCGTTGCAGGAATCGCTGGCCAGCTCGGAGGCCATCCAGAAGAAGCTTCTCGGGGCGGTTCTAAACCGGGCAAACCCCAAGATGCTCAAGCGTATCGAGGCCTATAAGGGCTCCCACTACAATAGCTACTATGTCGAAGGCGCCTGAGGCGGCACTGCCGGCTCGGCCATCCTGCCGCCTCCACCGCCGGCTCATGCTGGGCGCCAATATCATTCTCGCCGCCGGCGCACTGGTTTGGGCGGCGCGGGTAATTTCCGACATTGGCGATCCCGCGGTTCCGCTCGTTGCCAGCCGCCTCGCACGCGGCGAGAAGTACGACCCCGCCCTCCTGCGGGGAATGATTGCCGCGAACCTCCCGGCCGCCGAGCGGCAATGCAATTCGAAGACGCTGCGCGAGTTGCTGCTCCTGCAGATCGGACTAGCCGATGAAACGGTGCGTAGCGCCAATCCGCAACAGGCCGACACCGACACCGCCGGCGTCAACTCCCAGAGCAAGGCGCTGATTGCATGCGCCCCCACCGAATCGCTTGGCTGGCTAGGGATGTACTGGTCCAGCATCCGCCAGGAGGGTTTCGGGCCGCGCGCGGTGGCGCTTCTCAACCAGTCCTATCGCCAGGCGCCCCACGAGGCCTGGCTCCAGCTCATTCGCGCCCCATTGGCGCTGCGGAGCTTCAACGCCCTGCCACCCGCCCTGCAGGACGCGGTCGCACAGGATTTCGAGGACATTTTTCAAGCCCGGCTATATCCAAGCGCAGCCATACTCTATCAAGGGGCAACCGCCAGTGCCCAAACGAAACTGCTCGACCGAACCTGTGCCGCTGCGGAAACCGAGCGGCTGGTATTTCTTCATTTCGTGTCCGAGAGCGGATTGCAGATCCGCCACCGTTGCTATCCAGCGGGTCCCGCGCCAGCCACCGATGCACGGCGACCGTGAAACGACGTTGCGGGCTACGGCTTTGCGGCACCCCATGCCAGCGGTGCGAAATCGTTCAGGCTTCGCTCATTGGACGACTGGCCCTTGAACATCAGCAGGCCGCGGCTCGTGGCGACGATGTCGCCGGCGCGCAAACTGTCATCCTCCAGAATTCTTTGGAATGCTTCGCGGGCGACGTCCACATCGGATGGCGTGGGCTGGGCAAAACTCCGCCCTTCACGCCTTCTTTCTTCAATGCGCTGGCGGGCGGCCTCAATATCGGCAAGCCACTGCTCGCGAGACATTCTGGGCTCGCTGGGCTGTTCCGACTCCGGCCCGGCCTGCGCCATGACATCAGGCGGAAAAACGCCGCCAAGGACGAGTGCCGCAATCAGGACCCTGCATGATGCTAACAGCATCGGAAAATCTTAGACCAGGAGCCCCGAAAGGCAAAGTCCCGGGATCAGCCGAGCGCGGGACGCCCCCCGTCGCGGCTCAATAGGCATCCTGATACATCATGACCATCGCGGTCCGGATGATGATCCGCATATCCAGCCAAATGCTCCAGTTGCTGACGTACCAGACGTCATACTCGACGCGCTTTTCCATCAGGTCGATGGTCGGCGTTTCGCCGCGGAAGCCGTTGACCTGCGCCCAGCCCGTCAAGCCTGGCTTCATATGATGGCGATACACATAGTTGCTGATCACCTGGTCGTAATAATTGTCATGGGCCAGCGCATGCGGTCGCGGACCGACCAGCGACATTTCCCCGCGCAGCACGTTCCAGAGCTGCGGCAATTCATCGATGCTGGTTTTTCGGAGGAAGCGGCCAACCCGGGTCACCCGCCTGTCCTGCTTGGTCGCCTGGGTAACGGTGTGGCCGTTCTCCGCAACGCTCATGCTGCGAAATTTCCAGATCTCGAAAGGCTTTCCGTTGAAGCCGCGACGGGACTGCCGGAAGATGATGCTGCCCTCTGAATCGAGTTTGATCAAAACCGCTGAGATGATCAACAGTGGCGCCAACATTAAAAGGGCAATCGATGCGAGCCCGATGTCCAGACACCGCTTCTGCGCCCGTTCGAATATCGAGAGCGGCGGCCGCTGAATTTCGATCGCCATCGTTCCGCTGACGGGCATGAACGGCCGCGAAACCAGATCTGCGATCGGGAAATCAGGCAACAGCCGAATCGGCTGCGGAACCTGGCGCAGTCGCTGACTCAGCTTCTGAAGCATCGGCAGTTCGTTCCAGTCGATTGCCAGAAGAAACTCCTCGGCATTCGTCGCGCGCGACTGCCGAATGATGTTCAAAATTTCGGCATCGAGGGCCACGTCATCCTGCGTCGCGTTCAACACGAAATGACGCACGACGTCGAAGCCGTTCTTGCGCAAGTCCTTGAAGCGGTTCGAAGTAAAATCGAGCGGTTTCAGGCTGAGCAGCACGACCCTGCGGTCAATCAAGTGACCCTTTGCAAGCGAAGACGCCAGGCCAATGCGCCAGGCCGCCCGGTGCGCACCCAGGCTGACAAGCCCGGTAATTGCGAACACGATGGTCGTACCGCGCGAAAGGCTCGTCGTCGATTTCAGAAGAAAGGCGATGAGAGCCAGAATCGCCAGCGACATCATCCAGACGAATACAACCTTGCGCGCCTGCCACATTCCGTTGAACAGACGATGGCTGTCGTAGACGCGCTGGAAAAAAGCGATGGCGACGAACGCAACACTGACGATCAGACCCGCGCCAATCGGAACTTCCTGATCGGCCGGCGTCCCCATGAACTGGCGATAGACGACACCCGCCACCAGATAGCTCACCAGGATCAGCAGAAAATCGCCACTGATGAGAAAAACCTGGAAGGGGCGCTGCAGGGATGCGCCACGGCTCGCGATCGTCGCAGAGACGTCTTCGGAACCATATGTTGTTGCAGACATCTCAGGCCCTCGTCACTTCCATCACTGCAACCGTCGAAATCGCTGCAACCACCGAATGTTCTGATTTAAATAACCGGAGGCAACGAGCGATGCCGATTAAATCTCGTGGAGAGATTTCCGACAACGCCTTGAGAGAGTGCTAACCAATCGAAGCGAGAGTGTGGCACCGCACCCAAAAAATCAAATGTATTTTTGCATTGCGTCAATGCGGCAATTAAATGATCAGTCCGTGCTATTTAAATATTCAATATGCGCGCCACATGCGCAACGGACCGTCAAAAACAGGGCAATTTTTTCCCACCGCGTCATAATTCCGGTGTCGCGTCATAATCCTGATAATTATGTGGCGCCGGCGCAGCACGCCCTTCGTGCGCTTATCGAGATCGCGTTTCGGCATCAATGCGGGGATGGGCCAATTGATGCCACGCCCACGAGGACCTCACAACCGTTGCCAGATCCGAGCAAGCGGGACGAAAATCGAGATCGGCGCGAGCTGCCGACGGATCGGCGACCAGAATGGGCGGATCACCGGGCCGACGCGGCTTTGTCACCAGTGGAAGGTTAAGGCCTGTTTCGCGCTCGATGGCCGCCAGCACCTGGCGCACCGAGAATCCAGAACCCGTACCGAGATTGTAGCGACCGCCCGGAGAGCCGTTCAGCAGGGCATCGAGGGCACGAACATGCGCTGCAGCCAGATCCACCACGTGAATGTAGTCGCGTATCGCCGTACCATCCGGGGTCTCATAATCATCCCCGAAAATCGCGAAGTCGCTGACATGACCTTGCAGGGTCATCATCGCGCGGGGAATGAGATGGGTTTCCGGATCGCGAAGTTCGCCGATTGATCCCGACACTTCCGCGCCACAGGCGTTGAAATAGCGCAGACAAAACGAATTCATGCCATAGGCGGCGCGATAGTCCGCCAGGATCTGCTCGATCATCCATTTCGAGACGCCGTAAGGGTTCACGGCAACGCCGGCGGCGCCCTCACTGATCGGATCGCGACCCGCATTGCCGTAGACGGCTCCGGTACTCGAAAAAACCAGGCGGCGGCATTTCTGCTCGAGCATCGCTTTCAACAGCGACAATGTCCCGCATACATTGTTCAGATAGTATTTCTGGGGCGCGGTGACGGATTCACCCACCTGGCTGAATGCAGCAAAATGCATCACGGCGACGACGTCGTGGGACGCTATCGCTTCGGCTACTCGCGGCGTGTCACTGACGTCGCCCTCGACAAAAGGACCCCACTTCACGAAGCTGCGGTGACCGGTCGACAGGTTATCGAAGCATACAGGGACGTAGCCGGCCTCAGACAAAGCCTTGCAGCAGTGCGCGCCGATATAACCGGCTCCTCCGGTCACAAGAATGGCAGGGCGTTGGGACACTGGTTTCTCCACGAGAGCAGTACCTGGATTCAGACGCGGTAGTTGGCTTCAGGCTGACGTTGGCATCGCGTTCATGCAGAGCGTTTTCCCGCGAAGGATGCCCTCGGACTTGATCCGTGGGGCGGATTCCGGTTCGCGTGAAGAAAACGCGTCAAAACAACAAATAGAGCCCCGTTCCGATTCTATCGGAACGGAAAAGGCTCTAGCCCGCGGCTTTCGTTTGGCGCCCGACGCTCTGGTACAGGAATCCCCTGCCGGTCAGATCGTCCGGATTGTATACGTTTCGCAGATCGATCACGACCGGAGCCGCCATCTCCTGCTTTAGCCGATCGAGATCGAGGGCTCGAAATTGCTCCCACTCGGTCACGATGACCAATGCGTCGGCACCCTCGGCGCAGCTGTAGGCATTCTCGTGATACTCGATGTCAGGCATCTCCAATCGGGCCTGTTCCATGCCGACCGGATCAAACGCCCGAACCGTCGCGCCCAAGTCGCGGAGCGCCGTAATCAGCGGGATCGAGGGGGCCTCTCTCATGTCGTCGGTATTGGGCTTGAAGGTCAAGCCGAGGACAGCAACTGTTTTTCCGCGAAGGTTGCCGCCGAACGGCGCGGCCACCTTGCGCGCCATGGCGCGTTTGCGGGTGTCGTTGACCGAATTCACCGCTTCCAGAATCCTTAGCGGAACGTCGTAGTCCTGCGCAGTCTTGATCAGCGCACGGGTGTCCTTGGGAAAACACGAGCCACCGTAACCAGGACCGGCATGAAGGAATTTCGATCCGATGCGATTGTCCAAACCTATGCCGCGGGCAATCTCCTGAACGTCCGCGCCGACCTTTTCCGCGAGATCGGCGATTTCGTTGATGAAGGTGATCTTGGTAGCCAGAAATGCATTGGCCGCATACTTGATGAGCTCGGCGGTACGGCGCCCGGTGTACATGATCGGCGCCTGGTTCAAATAAAGCGGCCGGTAGATCTCGCCGATCACCTTGCGCGCGCGTGGATTTTCGGTGCCCACGACGATGCGGTCCGGATGCTTGAAGTCACGCACGGCCGCGCCTTCGCGCAGAAACTCCGGGTTCGATGCGACGGCGACATCGGCCGCCGGATTCACCTGCTCGATGATTCGCTCGACCTCGTCGCCTGTGCCCACCGGGACGGTCGATTTCGTGACGATGACGGTAAAGCCCCGGACGGATTTCGCAATTTCACGCGACGCCGCATAAACATAGCTGAGATCCGCATGACCATCGCCGCGCCGCGACGGCGTTCCGACCGCGATAAAGACAACGTCGGCTTCGCCTACCGGTCCCGCAAGGTCGGTCGTGAAGACGAGCCGGCCTTCGCGCGCATTGGTTTGGACAACGCGGTCAAGGTCGGGCTCGAATATCGGAATTTCGCCGCGCTGTAGCGATGCGATCTTGGCCTCGTCCTTGTCCACGCAGGTGACGTGGTGTCCAAAGTCGGCGAAACAGGCACCCGAAACCAATCCAACGTATCCCGTTCCCACAACAACAACGCGCATGAGCTGAGCACTTTCTTTTTCCGGTATTTAATTCCCGACAGCGAAGGCTTTAAATTAACCATGGAAGCGGGTCAAACCTGCCCCTTCGATTTGAGGAGTCTGCCCGATTTCCTGGCGGTGGGCGCAAAATCCGGGATTGTCCTGCAAACGCAACACTCACACGAAACAAACGGTCTCGAAGGAAGCGACGCTGGAAATTAAATGCGCAACGTTGATCGGTTCAACCCGATCCAGAAAATTTACTGCGCTGAGTGGCCCGTCGGCGCGCACCCCTGGCAACCGGCTTGGGATCAGAATTTCAAGCAATTTCAATGGCTAAATTAAGCCAATTTTAGGGAGGCCGACGTTAGAAAACACTGTAGTTTGTATGGAGTAGGTGGTGTGACCACGCTGGCCATTTGCAGTGCGTTGATTGGATTGGTGCTTGGAATTCGATTCCGGTTTCTGGTTCTGGTGCCCATTCTTTTCGTTGGGTCAATTTCACTAGCGGCGATTTCGATGACCCACGGCCAGACCCTGCTCCAGGCAATTTCAGCGATAGTGATTTTCGCAGCGCTTCTGCAGGTTGGATACGCATGCACAGCGCTGCTGAGGTCCTTCGTAATGGCTCCCCGTGCCAACCGGACCGTGCCCCATGCCGCCGCCGGGGTTGTTGTTGTCCGGAAGTCCTGATCCTCACTAGGGGCCGATTGCAATCCACCACACAACGCGCGTCTGCCGGACTACGACCTGATCCGGAGCGTCGCCGTCAGGCTACGACGTTGGGCGGCTTGCGTCGAACACCCTGACAATAACCCGTACGGCGTCCTGCCAAGACGGCGCCAGGATCGTATATATTCATCCCAGGCGATTAATGCCAAGGTGAGGATTCGCGTGGCCTCGGGCCCGGAACGCCTTTGAGAGTATATTATCCCGATGTTGTCAGCACTGCGCCATGCGAAGCCGTTGGCGAAGCCAAGGTTGCCGGACGGGGTTCGCATATACGCCATCAGCGACATTCACGGCTGCGCACATCTACTTGAACAAATGCTCCGGGTCATCGACGCCGACGTTGCACACAGCAGGCCACGTCACGCGATAGAAGTCTTCATGGGCGATTACATCGACCGCGGTCCGGATTCGCGCTCAACGCTCGACCTACTGATTGAACGTTCGCATCGCGGAAACGCGGTCTTCCTGAAGGGCAATCACGAAGCCTTTCTTGACGACGTCTTTCGCGATCCCGGCCGCATGGGGAATTGGTTTCAGGTCGGCGGACTGGAAACATTGATGTCCTACGGACTCTCGCCGTCGGTAAATCCAGACGGCGATGAGCAGCATGCATTGATGAGAGAGCTAGCCGAGGTCATGCCGGCGCGCCATCGCGACTTTCTGGGGCGCTTGCGCCTGAACTTCTCTTGCGGCGATTTCTTTTTTGTTCATGCAGGTGTTCGGCCGGGCATCCGGCTGGCTGAGCAGCGGGAGGAAGACCTGCTTTGGATCCGAGAGGATTTTCTGCAGCATAAGAAGCGGTTCAGCAAATATATTGTTCATGGTCATACGCCGGTTCGCAGTGCAGAGATTTTGGCAAACCGCGCCAACATAGATACGGGCGCCTACGCGACCGGCAATTTGACCCTGCTCTCGATTCAGGGTTCCAGCCTGCTGGCCGTCTGAGCATTGCACTGCGGGGCGTGCGAGGAAGTGCTTCGCGCGCGCCCTTGTCCTGCTTTCCTTCGCTCTCCTCGGCCGGGCACCTGAGAGCTGCCCCCGCCTTCCCTTGTTAAAATCGGCATAAGCGAGGTTTCCGGAGGCCGCCGGGTTCCATGATTTCGTGTAAATTTTCCGGCGCGCCACGTCGCTGACCTTTGCCGGCCACCGAAACGCGAGCGACGTTCGCACGGCGCCTAAGGAGATGGGCTGGTGTTGGCGCCGGCTCCATGCCGTCCGAGGCGGCGGCCCCTGTCAGGAAACTGCGGATTGCCCAGAACTCAGGCTGGGAAGCTGACCGTACTTCAACTACGATTAAAATAATCACGCGCGAAGCCACGGCTATCGGGCGGCAAAAAAAACGGGAGGATGTCCTATGCGAGTTGGGATCGAGATCAATTTCGCCCTTTGGGGCATGATCATTTGTGCTGTCATCGAGGCGCGTCAGACCTTCGCGTTCCTGTAAACGCCTTGGATTGCAGGCGGCGCCCTGGATTGCAGGCGGCGCCCGGGATTGCAGGCGGCGCCTTGCCTGAAGGCCGCTCCAGAACGAGCCCGGCGCAAGGTTCCTTGCCGCCGATCCGCGCGATCAATGGCGCTTGGCAAGGCGTACAGCCTCGAATCAGAGCCGGTGGCCTTGGGGCAGAGACTGATACTGATCCAGGCAGCAGGCGATCCCCGAAACGGCGCAGCGGCCCGCGCCCCGCTTACGTGGGGGACTTGAAGTCCGGAAACCGGCTAAGCAACGCAGCCTTCAAGAACTTGAAATGGGCTATCGTTGTCGCAAGTTCCTGAAGCCGGCGCTGTCCGTTGGAGATCTCGTTGCCGAACAAGGTCTGGTGGTGGCTGTCGAGTGCGTCGCGCTCAAGGTATTCGTCGGTGCCATTTCCGAATGTCACCGCAGCACGGGCCAGGACGTCCTCGACGCGCCGGCTTAGCCCCGATTGCTCCTGCTCCGCCTCGCGAATGGACGTATCCAACGCGCCCAGAATGGAGCTCACCCGTAACCGGTCGGTGTCGAGATCACGTCCGGCCGACCGAACCCTGAAAGCCTGGTCGCCCGATCGATCGCCTGCATGCCTTTGCGCGCGAGTCCGCGAGAGCAGCTGAAACATCATTTAATGCCCGTCCCGTTGGCGCCGCCACGGCAGCATAATGCCCCAGGTCACTCGAACCTGGTTAACAATGATTTAATTTCGGAGACAGCTCTGTGGGCATCAGGCGTCTTCCCTTCAAATGTCGTTGATCTGGGGTTCCGGCTCGCACGATCGCGGCAAGCATCGATGCCGCTCAAGGCACCCCTCGATCATTGCTCGGATCTGCGCAAGCCAGGATCTGCCGGTCCATGCCGTCGATGCCCGTGCTCGCGCTGATGGACGCGATCCTGCTGCTCGGGGAGCTTTCGCCATACCTCGCGCGAAATTTTTCGTTCATGGCCTTCGACGCGGACGATCAAGAGCTCACCGTCTGAGCGAACAAAGGACGCGACCGCACCGTCCCACAGCTTAGCCAGGAAAATGTCCGCCATTCACGCTCCCATAACTCCGATCGCCCGCGCAGCCCGTCTTGCGGCACCGATACTTTGATGGTTGATATTTGACATGCCTGCCGCTCGCGCGCGTGGCGCCCATGGAAAGCGATTCGACCGAATCCGAATCCACCGGACCCTGCATCCTGCCTGTCGGTCAGGAAAGAAGCCAGGTCACCAGGTTCAAAAAGATGGAGCCCAGAAAGTACATCCACACCGCCATCACCAGCAGTATCAGCCCAAGGAATCCTCCCGTGAAAAACTTCTCTTTGGCCCTGACAACAAACGGGATTCTTTCCGGCCGCTGCAGCATTTTGGCGCGCTCTTTTTGTTTGGAGAATTGAGAATGAGGTGCTGAACTTGAACAGCTCGTGGCACACCCTCTAGTGGCGCACTGTGTTCAGTAAATGTCGATCGGCTCGGCGATCAAATAAAAATCTGATTCCCAATCCAAATGTGATTTGGGCAGTTGAATTTTAAAATTTGATCGGAGTAATATCTATTTAAATGTCGGGAGCAAGATGACTCTCGCGAGTTGGCATCTTCGTCCGTTAGCCTTCTCCTCGACGGACAAAACTTCCTGATATTCGCGGATCGATCATGCAGCAGGCGTCCCTGAGCGACAGATATGTGGATTTTGCCAATCACTGCCTGCAGCTGGCCACCACGACGACCGATGAACAATCGCGCCGGATGCTGCGCGAGATGGCAACCGAATGGCTCGAACTGGCCGAGGTGGCACTGGCCGGCTAGGCCGTCGACCGGCGAGGCGGGAAGATGATTTCCAGCGTTCAGCCGGCTCGTTTCGCGCCCACTCGCTGCGCGCTCGACGCAGTTACCCCTGCGCGGCAGGCGCAGCGTATGGGCCGGTCGATTTGCGGCGCGCTGAATGACGTCCGCGGCTGCGAACGTGCGTTGGGCCCGAACTTCTGCGGTCTACCGGGTGCTCGCGCGCTTGCGCTTGACGCGATCAATCAGAAAATCATTCATCTTCTTGCCGGCCTTGAGCTGCAAGACCATCCAGCGCGGCTGCTTGCCTCGGCCGGCCCACGTTTCGGACGGATCTGATGGATTCTGGAATTTGGGAAGCACTGGAGGATATTTTCGGCGAACGGCTCGCCGTTCCGCAACTTGCCGATCCGGCCGTTTGATTTTCGCCATCATGCCGCTGTTGAGCTTCGCAAGGCGTTGCTCCAGCTCACGTTTTTCACTCGTTATTTTTTCGGCCAGGATATTGCCGACCTGCTCATGGAGCGCCCACAACTCATCCATGGAAAATGACGAGAGATTGAATTTGCGAAGCTTCATTTCTTCTCCCTGCAATATTTTTTCTGGCGACTTATTTGTTCGCTCAGGTGTATTCCCATTCAATACTCCGCAAAATTACCACATTTGATTATGGGAAAAACGGGGTCGCACCAAAAAAGTTTTGCGCAGGAGGCAATTTGGAGGATAAATTTGCCCGCTACAACATCCTCTGGTTGCTTATTTTTAATGCCACAACCCCTGGACTAGCTGAAGCCGGGGCAAATCGGAATCCGGCTCGACATCATCCCGATCGGGGCCTTTTGAATACCAGTGGCCCGGGACCAGCATCTAGGCGTGCGCGACCGATATGCGCCAAGAAGCGCTACAGGGTTTGGCGTCCATGTGACCGGACCTGTCGGCATGCACCTCGCAACCGGGTGCGGAAACGCGCCCCCCGACTTTTCAAGCGACAGCGACGATCGAAACGATGCCCTAACGCATTCGCCCGTTTGCGCGGAGCCTGCCGGGCTCCGGAGGCGCGAGCGCTTGCCGTTGTCGAAGCGATATCGCCCGGCGCAAGGCCAGATTCTCCTCGAGCTGCTGGGCGAGTTGCAGACGCGTCTCGTAGATATTGCGGAGGGAGGAATCCTGCAGCTGAATTTCACGTCCAAGGTGTTCACCGACGGAAAAATCCTGTTCGTCATCACATCGCATTGGTGAACTCATCTGCTATTCCACTTTGTTAGGCGGGCTGTATTGCGCATAGATACGACAAGAAAGAGACAGGCATGCGGTTCCGGCTCACAGAAAATAAAATGCATGTGATGGAGTGTGCCGGATCTGACGACAGCGCATTTGACCCATGCAATCAGCGAGGAGGAACTGTGGCTTTCGACTGACCTTCCGCTGCGAGCCACGCATTCCAGCCGGTTTCGTGCTTGCGATAAAGCTCCAGCCAGCGCTTCTCTTCGGGCGTTGTTGGTTCGTCATCAAAGCTCCACGCGCCATCGCCTGAGGGGTTATCAAGCGAAAGCTGATCCAGCCGTTCGAACTCACTCGTCTCCTCTACCGTCAGTCCGATGAGGGTACAGGGTTGAGAGGCACCGGCTTGATATCGTCTTGGAAAGATTCGTTCATTACTCATGCGCACCACTCCCACCAAGCGGCCCCGCGTGATGCTAACCTGTTCGTGCACAGGTTTCGTGGTGAAAGAGTCGTCTGTCATCGGAAGATTTAGGCAGCGCATTGCTTCACTCATGGGCGATCGAGTTGGACGGACTGTCAAGCATGAGGCCTACGGAGATTGGCTTGCGCAAATCAGTCGCTGGTTGAGAGTTTGCACGCTGCGGTAGCGCAGCAGGAGCGCCTTGAGACGATTCCGCGAATCGCCTGCGTATCGCTGCCACCGATTTGACGCCGCGCGATTCGCCCGCACGGGAATGGCCTGATGGCCGGGATCGGTGCCCCAAAGAAAAACCCTTCCAGGTCGATGACCTGGAAGGGCGATCTTGGTTGCGGGGATAGGATTTGAACCTATGACCTTCAGGTTATGAGCCTGACGAGCTACCGGGCTGCTCCACCCCGCGTTAAACCGTTGCGCGCCTTCCCAAAAACCGAACCCGAAGCGAACGCGGCCAACGCTTTTGGGCGTCGATCGATCCCGGCCAGAGGCTTCCTGAGAAGGCAACCCGGGCAATGCCCCTGGGTGCGAGGGGTATGTATCAACGCAAGCCTGCTTTGGAAAGGGCCATGGTGCGGTTTTTGAGGTTTTTGTGACGCCAAAAACGGCACGAAACGGCCTCGGGAAGCCGCCCTTGCCATTAAAGGCGCAAAAGCGGAACTTTGGCGCAACAAAAGTCCACAAAAACTTCATTATTGGGGGCGGCGCGTGACGGATACCTTCGACTTCGTGGTGGTGGGCGGCGGCTCCGGCGGCTGCACGGTGGCGGGACGGCTTTCGGAGGACCCGCAGACGTCGGTGGCGCTGCTGGATGCCGGAGGCAAGAACGACAATTGGGTGGTCACCACGCCGTTCGCGCTGGCGCTGATGGTGACCGGCAACATCAACAATTGGGCCTTCAACACCGTGCCGCAGGCCGGCCTCAACGGCCGCATCGGCTATCAGCCGCGCGGCAAGGGGCTCGGCGGCTCGTCCGCGATCAACGCCATGGTCTATATCCGCGGCCACCGCAGCGACTACGACCAATGGGCCTCGCTCGGCAATGCCGGCTGGTCGTTCTCCGACGTGCTGCCCTATTTCAAGCGTGCGGAAAACAACGCCGATTTCGACGGCGAGTATCACGGCAAGGACGGCCCGCTCGCGGTCAACAAACTGCGCACCGAGAATCCGGTGCAGCAGATCTTCCTGCAGGCGGCGCAGGAAGGCCAATTCCGGATCCGCGAGGATTTCAACGCCGAGGAGCATGAAGGCCTCGGCATCTACCAGGTCACACAGAAGAACGGCGAACGCTGGAGCGCGGCGCGCGCCTATATCCATCCGCATATGAATAGCCGCGCCAACCTGCGCGTCGAGACCACCGCGCAAGCCACGCGCATCCTGTTCGAGGGCAAGCGCGCGGTCGCCGTCGAATACCGCCAGGGCAAGGAATTGAAGCAGCTCCGCGCCCGGCGCGAGGTGATCGTCGCCTCCGGCGCGTTTCAGACCCCGCAACTGCTGATGCTGTCCGGCGTCGGCGACAGCGCTGATCTTGGCAAGCACGGCATCGCAAGCGTGCATCATTTGCCCGGCGTCGGACAGAACCTGCAGGACCATCCTGACTTCGTGTTCGGCTACCTGTCCGACAATCCTAATTTTAACGGCCTCTCGCTCAAGGCACTGCCACGGTTGCTGCGCGGTATCCGCCAGTACCGGCGCGAGCGCCGCGGGCCGATGACCTCGAATTTCGCCGAATGCGGCGGCTTCCTGAAAACCCGGCCCGACCTCGAGGTGCCCGATGTGCAATTGCATTTCGGCATGGCGCTGACCGACGATCACGGCCGCAAACGGCACAAGGGCACGGGCTTCTCCCTCCACGTCTGCCAACTGCGGCCGAAGAGCCGCGGCCAAGTCGCGCTCGCCAGCGCCGATCCTTTTGCGCCGCCGTTGATCGATCCGAATTTCCTCGGCCACCCCGACGATCTCGAAACCATGGTCGGCGGCTACAAAATCGCAAAACGGTTGCTGGACACCCCGGCGCTGCGCGCGCTGCAGAAACAGGACATGTTCACCGCGGGCGTGCGCACCGACGACGACATCCGCAAGCTGCTGCGCGAGCGTGTCGACACCGTCTACCACCCGGTCGGCACCGCCAGGATGGGCGTTGGCGACCCGATGGCGGTGGTCGATCCCAGGCTGAAAGTGTACGGCATGGAAGGCCTGCGCATCGTCGACGCCTCCGTGATGCCGACCCTGATCGGCGGCAACACCAATGCGCCGACGATCATGATCGGCGAGAAGGCGGCCGATATGATCAAGGCGGAGATGCGGGCGGGGTGATCCACGTCGTCATCCGCGGGCAGCCACCACCATTCGTGGTCCCGGCCTTGAGCTCAGATGCGCAATTGCGCATCGGGGGACCCATACCGCGTGATGCTCATTGTTGTAGAAGGTCTCTAACGCCAGCGTTTTCACCGATAGGCCGCGGAGTATGGGTCCCGGGTCAAGCCCGGGACGACGGCGGTGTTTGTTGTTGCACCTTATCCCAAACGCAGCTTCGCGATCTCGCGACGCATGGCGCCCGAGCTTTGCTGGAAACTTCCCGCCCTCTTCAAACAGAGGGCGCAGGGAAGACCGGGTGCGCGCTGCACCCGCGGTCCCGTGTGCGGTTTGCACAAAACAAAATGCACACGAGCATACAGGGCAGCGGAGAACACCCGGCCTTCCCTGCGCAATGGCTTTACGGCTTATGCCGTGATCTCCCCGGAGACGAGTTCTTGGTTGACTCCGTCGCTGCCGGTTCAGCTCACGCTTCTCCGGCAACTTGACGCCTGCAACGGGCGCCAGGACCACACGGTTTTGCCGTACGCTTATCCACGCCGTCGTCTCAGCGTAAACCAGCGTCCACCGCAACCCGCCCAACGTCCGTGACGACGGCCGACGCCCTTCTGAGTAGGACGGGATGG